>NZ_JAZHPE010000014.1:0-814 GCF_036553535.1 Subtercola sp. YIM 133946 | reverse complement strand
AGGTCAACGTGGACAATCTAGGTATTGATTTCGTATCGGAGCTGGTGGGTACTGCCCTGCTTGTGCTCCTCGGCACCGGCGTCGTCGCCAACGTGGCGCTGACCAAGACGAAGGGCTTCAACGGCGGGTTCCTGATGGTCAACATCGGCTGGGGCCTCGCGGTCTTCGCCGGCGTGATCGTCTCCTACGCCTCCGGCGCGCAACTGAACCCCGCGGTCACCCTCGGCCTCGTCGCGAACGGTGCGAAGACCTTCGGCGGAGCGTCCACCAGCGTCGACGTGAACGTCCTCACCGTCATCGCGTTCATCGGCGCGCAACTAATCGGCGCGATCATCGGCGCCGTGTTCACCTGGCTGGCCTACAAGCAGCACTTCGACGAAGAACCCGAACCCGCCAACAAACTCGGCGTGTTCTCCACCGGCCCCGCACTGCGCTCCTACGGCTGGAACCTGATCACCGAGATCATCGGCACCTTCGTGCTCGTGTTCGTCGTCATCGGCTTCGGCCGCAACGGCTCCGCCGCAGGACTCGCCTCCCTCGGCGCGCTGCCCGTCGCCCTGCTCGTGATCGGTATCGGCGCCTCCCTCGGTGGCCCGACCGGGTACGCCATCAACCCCGCCCGTGACCTCGGCCCCCGCATCGCGCACTTCATCCTGCCGATCAAGGGCAAAGGCTCCTCTGACTGGTCCTACTCCTGGGTACCCGTCGTCGGACCCATCATCGGCGGCGTCATCGCCGGCCTCGTCGCCGTACCACTCCTCCCCATCCTGACCTGACGCGCGGCGGCACCGGCGTCAGCGCCGGGTGGCCGCCA
>NZ_JAZHPE010000013.1:0-284335 GCF_036553535.1 Subtercola sp. YIM 133946 | reverse complement strand
CGCAGCCACCGTCCGGTCGCGCCCCCGAGGCTGACCGGCGCAGCCACCGTCCGGTCGCGCCCCCGAGGCTGACCGGCGCAGCCGTGAGGCACGCGCCACACACACCTGATCCCCGCGCCTCACTCGAGGTGGCGGGGGTCAGTCGTTTGGGCGGTTGCTCGGTTGGTTGGTCGGTCGAGCGTTGGTCGGTCGAGCGGTTGGTCGGGCGGGCGGTCGCGCGCCGACGGCCTGGTTCAGGCGGGGATGAGGGCGGTGGGCGCCTCCACGGCGAGGGTCTTCAGCGGGCCCGTCGGGAGGCCCGACGTCGGGTGCAGGGCAAAGAGCGTGATCTGGCTCGAGCGTTCGTGGGCGATCAGCAGCGAGAGGCCCTGTACGAGGTGGTGCCGCGGCCAGTCTCCTCCGCTCGGGTGATCGGCGAGCGCATGAACGTGGCCCCGGGCATCCACTCGCAGCGTGCTCACGGTGTTCGAGCTACGCACGGTGGCGTAGACGAACCGGCCGTCGGCCGACAGAGCGAGTTCGGCGCCGGCGTCGAGCGTTCGTGGGCCGCGAAGTGTGGCGGAGGTGATCTGCGCCACCTCGAAGGGCGGCAGCCCGGAGGCCGTGGCCGTCCGGCCGTTTTGGGCCACATCGAAGGCTGGGGGTTCTGCCGACGTGGGAGTTCGGGCGACCTCCGTGACCTCGAACGATGGGGATGCGGGCGACGTGGGGGCCGTGGCGGCGGCTGGGCGCGGAGTGAGCACGACGACATCGACGGAGTACTCGGTGATGACAAGCACGGAGCCGTTGGGGTGGGAGATGAGGTGGCGGGGGCCCGACCAGAAGGGCAGTGTGAGCTCGTGGTCGAGGGTGAGGCCGGTGCCGGGCACGAAGTTCCAGACGCGCACCAGGTCGTAGCCGAGGTCGGTGGTCATGATGCGTGCGTCGGGTAGGATGAGGCTGCAGTGGGCCCGCGATGTTCGGGGCGCGAATCCGGTGCGTAGGAGCATCGCGGCAGTGTCGGCCTCGGAGCCTGCGGCCGCTTCGGCGGCGTGCGGGTCGGTCGCCGCCTGTGCTTCGTGGCGGCTGACGATGGCCCCGTCGGGGGCGAGCTCGTAGAGCAGCACCCGTCCGTCACCCCAGCAGGTCGCCGTGAGGAACTGCCCCCGCGGGTCGACGGCGACATGGCACACGGCGGCGCCTGCGGGCCACGGTTCGCCGAACGGCTCCAGCTGCGGCGCACCGTCGGGGGCGGTCATGGCCGAACCAGGGATCGCCGGTTCGGGGGTGGTCGAACCGAGGATGGTCGAGCCGGCCGAAGCGGCCGAAGCGGCCGACGTGGCCGAAGCAGCCGACGCGGCCGGGCGGCGATAGGCCGCGACAGTCTCGGCCCGCTCGGCGACCGCGTAGACGATCGGCAGCGACGGATGCACCGCGAGGAACGACGGCGACGGAGCGTCGACGGCACGCCCCAGCCACTCGACGCCCGCGCCGGGCGTCCCCTCGGCGTTGGTGAGGCCCGGCTCAGTGTCGGCTGCCCCAGTGTCCGCTGCCCCAGTGTCCGCTGCCCCAGTGTCGGCTGCCCCGGCGTCGGCTGCCCCGGTGTCCGCTGCCCCGGCGTCGGCTGCCCCGGCGTCGGCTGCCCCGGTGTCGGCATCATCAGAGGCGGCGGTGCCGATGGAGCTGTCGGCGGCGGCAGCGCCGCTGACGGAAGAGCTGGCGTGGGCGGGGGTGTCGGCGTGCAGGGTGAGGGCGCCGATGCCGACGCCGTCGCGGCCGGAGTCGGCGGTGTAGGTTCCGACCCAGATGTGGCGCGCAGTCTGCATGGTTCCATCCTGCCAGCCGCCCGCCCGCCCCGGCGGCGCGCTCACGGGCAGCAGCGGGTGCGGCTACCGGGCCAAACCGGGCCTACCGGGCCAAACCGGGCCTACCGGGCCGCGACGCGCGGGATCGCGCGGTCGAAAGCCGCCAGCAGCACCACGGCGAGGCCGAGGCTGCCGAGCACCCAGGCGAGCACGTGCAGGCCGGCGTCGCTAGCCGCCGAGCCGAAGGCGATGGCGATGAGGCTCGACGAGAAGATCGCGCCGAAGTACGCGAACGTGCGGTACAGGCCCGAGGCGACGGCGATCTCGGCGGCGGGGGCCTGCGTGTAGAGCGCAGCCTGGTTCGCAAATCCGCCGAGGCCGTTCACGAAGCCGAGCAGCAGCGACATGCCGATGAGCACCAGAATGCCCGACTGCGAGGTGATGAACAGCATCACTCCCCCGGTCAGCACCAGCGCCACCCCGGCCAGCACGAGCGGCAGCAGCACCCAGGCCCGCCCCGAGATCACCCGCGCGAGCACGATGCTGAGGCCCGAGAGCGGCAGCAGCACGAGCCCGACCTCAGTGGGTGAGAGGCCGGCGCTCTGCTCCATCCACTGGCTGGTGCCGTAGAGGGTGGAGTAGATTCCGAGCGACACCAGGGTCTGCCGCAGATACGTTCTCTGCAGGGGGCCGTTGGCGGCGAGCATCCTGACGTCGATGAGGGGGCTCGAGGCGCGTCGCTCCCAGAGCAGCAGGCCCGCGATCAGCACGACGACCGCGGGAATGAGCCACCAGATCGGCGCCGCCACGCTCGCCAGCAGCACCAGCAGGCCGGCGACTGCACCGGCGAACAGCAGGATGCCCGGCAGGTCGAGCGCGCGCACAAGATGCCGGCCCGGCTGGCGTGCGCCCCGGTCATCCTTCGCCACACCCACGAGGGTCAGCACGAACGTCACCACCGCGAGCGGAATATTGACGAAGAACAGGGCCCGCCAGCCGAAGGCTCCCGCGAGCACACCGCCGAGCGGCAAGCCGAACACTGTCGTGATCTGCGAGGCGATCGAGAAGTTGCCGAGCACGCGGCTGGGCACACCCATCCCGACGCTGTCGGCACGCCGACGCACGAGCGCCATGGCTGTGGGGTAGGCGGCCGACGTTCCGACGCCGATGAGGGCGCGCGAGAGCACCAGAAAGCCGAAGGCGGGCGCGAGAGTGCCGATGATTCCGGCGGCGAGCAGAATCAGGATGCCCCCGAGAAACACGCGGCGCGGCCCGAACAGGGTCGAGAGTTTGCCCATGGTCGGCTGCATGATGGCGCTGCAGAGGTAGAGCACCGAGATGAGCGTGGCGGTCTGGCCGGGGCCGGTGTGGAAGTCGAGCCCGATGGCGACGAGGCCGGTGGCGATCATCGACGAGTTGATCGGGTTGAGGGTGGAGCCGAGCAGCAGCGGGGTGGTGAACCGCCAGCCGAAGGGTTTCGCGGCGTGGGGCATGGCGGTGGCCGGTGCAGGGGCGGTGGCCACGGCGGCGGCCGCCGGGGTGGTCGTGGCAGCCGGCGTGGGGGTGGGGGCCTCAGGGGCGGCAGCCTCGGCGGCGGCCGCCGGGGTGGTCGTGGCAGCCGCCGCGGCGGCGGTGGCCCGGGCGGAGGGGGCCTCGAGGGCGGGCGGAATCGACGCGGCGATGGCGACCGCGTCGCGGGGTGTCGCCGAACCCGCTGAACCCGACGGCGCGCCCGGGGCGGTCACTGGCGCGGTGCGGCGAGCACGGCGATAATGTCGTCGGTCGTGCCGGTCTCGGCGATGCGCGGAAAGACGTTGGCCACGCTGTACTCGTGCGCTTCGGCGCTCGAGTCGGTCACGGCATCCGTCGCCACCGTCACGTGGTAGCCGAGCTCGTGGGCGTCGCGCGCGGTCGCCTCGGCGCCGTTGCTCGTCGAGACGCCGGTGACGACGACCTGCGTGACGCCGAGCCCGCGGAGGGTCTCGTTGAGGCCGGTGTTGGCGAAGGCGCTGGGGGTCTGCTTGGTGACGATGATGTCGTCGGGCCGGCGGTCGAGGTCGGCCATGAGTTCGACGTACTCGTCGGGAATCGGCGCGGTGGAGGCCGGGCCGCGGTCGGTGCGGCCCGGTGGGCGTCCGTTGACGTTGACCAGCACCACGGGCAGGCCCCGTTCGCGGAACGCCTCGGCGAGGGCGACCGAGCGCGCCACGACCTCGGCGATGGGATGCACGGCGGCGGCGATTCCGGCCACTCCACGTTGAAGGTCGACGACGATCAGCGCGGTGCGGTCGTCGAGGGTGGTGATGGGCATGGTGGGGCTCCTTGGGTGGGTCATTCGGACGCACCCGGTCGGCACGCCGACGCGGGCGATCAGCGCGTCAGGGCGACTCGGCGAGGCGGCGCAGCAGCGGCACGCTTGACGCCAGCAGGCGCTGCTCGTCGGCGTCGAGGGTGGTTCTGATCGTCTTGATCAGCCAGTCTTCTTTGGCCAGGCGGCCGCTCGCGACCAGGCTGCGCGCGTGCGCCGTGAGTGACTGCAGGGTCTTACGCCCGTCGTTCTGATCAGCGGTGCCCTCGACGTACCCGGCCTCGGTGAGCGCGGCGATCGTCGCGGCCATCGACTGCGGCCGCACCCCTTCGGCCCGCGCGAGGTCACTGATGGTGGCGGGGCCATCGCGCTCGAGGCGCGTCAGAACCGCGGCCTGCGAGTGGGTGTAGTCGCCGAACTCAGACTTCGAACGGAGCTTGCGCATCAGCTGGCCGAGCACGGCCCGCAGCTCGCCGGCGTCTGGTGTCGGTTGATCGCTCATGGCGGCTACGCTACCATTTATGCAGGAAACTGTACAGTTACCTGCATACAAATCGTCGAAGCGACGTCAGTCGGACACTGGCGCGATGAACCCGATCGGCTCGCGCTTCTCGGCCTGAAAGCGGTCTTCGGTGCGGCCCGCGGCCCAGTATCCCGACAGCGAGAGTTGGTCGCGCGTGACGCCGCGCTCTCGCAGCAGGTCTCGCAGCGACTTCATCGCCGAACGCTCTCCGTGCGCGAAGAACTGGCCCCGAGCATCCGGCCACTCCGCGGCGGCGACCGCGTCGGCGAGCACCGTCGACGTTCCGGGTTCGGCGTCGCGGCTGAACACCCAGCTGATCTCGATGCCCGACGGAGCCGTCAACTCGATGACGTCGGCCTCGTCTCGGGCTTCGATGAAGGCGACGCCGGATGCCCGGTCGGGCAGCACCTCGAGGGCCGCCGCTATGGCGGGCAGGGCCGACAGGTCGCCCGCGAACAGGTACCACGCGGCATCGGCATCGGGCGCGAAGGCGCCGCCGGGGCCGGAGAACGTGAGTTGGTCGCCGGGTTCGGCCGTGTTCGCCCACGGGCCGGCCAGGCCCGCATCGCCGTGCACGACGAAGTCGATCGAGAGCGTCTGCGCCTCGTGGTCGACCGAACGAACGGTGTAGGTGCGGGTGACCGGCAGGTCTTCGGGGGCGAGCGTCTCGCGCAGGGCGGCCAGGTCATAAGGGCGGCTGAGGCCGAGCTTGGGCTTCGCGAAGACGATCTTGACGTACATGTCGGTGACGGGCTTCGCCTCGAAGGCGGCGAACCCGGGGCCGCCGAGGGTGATGCGCACGAGGTGGGGGCTGAGGTGCTCGCGACGCAGCACGTCGAGCGTGATCTGCGGGCGGGCGGGGCGCGGCGGGCGGCCGGCCTGGCCGCCGGCGTGGCTGCCGGTCTGGCTGCCGGCGTGGCGGTCGGTCTGGCGGTCGGTCTGGCGGTCGGGCTGGCTGCCGGCGTGGCGGTCGGCCGGGCTGCCGGGCTGGCTGCTCCGTGAGTCACCGGCGGGGCGGTCATCGGTGCGTTCTGACAGTCGTGGATCGGGTGAATTCATCGGCGGATCTTCCTTCGTCTGTTAGGTAAGCCTAACCCGATGGATGCCCGCGTTGGGCAGATCGTGTGCGATCTCGTACGGGATGATCAGCTCGGTACGAAGAAGAGGTAGGCGGCGATGCCGACGGCGACGAACACCGTGATCGTCAGCAGCTGGGGCAGATAGCGCCTGAAGCCGGCCCGTTGGTCGTTCATCCTCACCCTGCCACTGCGGCCCTCGGTTGTCCGCAGCTCAGGGTACGTCGATGCATCCGCATGCACAGTCCACATAAACGGGGACATTTCGGCGCACCGCGGCAGGTCGGGTGGGTAGACGGGTGCGGGGCGGGTGGCGGGGCGCGGCGGCTGGCGGGGCGCGGCGGCTGGCGGGGCGCGGCGGCTGGCGGGCGCGGCGGACGACGGCCGCGCTACGCGGCCGGCGCGAAGAAGGCCGCGGCCGCCGCCGCGAGGGCCGGCAGGTCGTCGACGTGGGCGAGCTCGCGGGCGGAGTGCATCGAGAGCAGGGGCGTGCCGACGTCGACGGTGCGAATACCGAGGCGGGTGGCCGTGAGGGGCCCGATGGTCGACCCGCACGGAACGTCGTTGTTCGACACGAACTCCTGGTAGGCAACGCCGGCCTGGGCGCACGCCGCCGCCCACAGCCCGGCGCCCGGGGCGTCGGTGGCGTAGCGCTGGTTGGCGTTGATCTTGAGCAGCGGCCCGCCGCCCAGAACAGGGCGGTTCGCCGGGTCGTGCTTCTCCGGGTAGTTGGGATGCACGCCGTGCCCCGCATCGGCCGAGAGGCACCACGACCCGGCGTAGGCACGAAGCCGCTGCTCGGTGGTCGCGCCGAGCCCTGCCGAGATGCGGGTGAGCACATCGTCGAGCAGGGGCCCGCTCGCCCCCGACCGCGACTGCGAGCCGAGCTCCTCGTGGTCGAACGCCGCGAGCACGCTGATGGTGGGCGCCGGCGCCCCAGAGCCCTCAGCCGCCCCCGCGACCTCGAGCAGCGCGCGCAGGCCCGCGAACACCGAGGTGAGGTTGTCCATGCGGCCGGCCGCGAACAGGGCGCCGTCGAGGCCGAACCGCTGCGGCGCGGCCGTGTCGGCGGTGAGAATGTCGTAGCCCGCGACATCCGCGCCGGTGAGTCCGGTCACTCCCGCGAGCCCGGCGAGATGGTCGACGAGGTCGGTGTGCGCGAGATCGCCCACGCCGAAGACAGGGCTGGTGTGACGCTGCCGGTCGAGGGTGAGGCCGTTGTTGGCGTCGCGGTCGAGGTGGATCGCCAGCTGCGGAATGCGCGCGAACGGCCCGGTGCGCACCAGGTGCTCGTCTCCACCCCGCGTGACGATGCGGCCGGCGAACTCGAGTTCACGGTCGAGCCACGAGTTCACGAGCGGGCCGCCGTATACCTCCACGCCCGCCTGCAGCCAGCCGTAGGCGCCGATCGTGGGCTTCGGCTTCAGTTTGAAGCCGGGCGAATCGGTGTGCGCCCCCACGATACGGAACGGTGACGTCGGGCCGGCGGCCGCCGGCACGAACCAGGCGATGAGTGCTCCGTCGCGGATGACGTAGAACCCGGCTCCGGATGCCGCACCGGCCGGCCCCGCAGAGACACCCGCTGCCTCGGCCGCCGCGCCGCGTTCTGCCGTGGGGCTCGAGCCCGCACCGGCCGGCCACTCGTCGGTCTCGAGCAGCTGCACGAAACCGGCCTCGGCGAGCTGCCGGGCGACCTCGGCGATCGCGTGGTACGACGAGGGCGAGGCGGTGATGAACCGGGCGAAGTCGTCGGTGTAGGTGGGTGCGGCATCCATCACCCCAGTCAACCACTCCGTCGAAACTACTGCGTGAGGTACCCGACCCCGGCCGACACCGGATGCCCGTCGATGACCGCGCGCGAGAGAAAGGCGTCGAGCGTCACTCCGTCTTCGCTGGCCGCCCAGAACGCCGGGCTCGGGGCGAGGATGTGCTGCGTCTCGCCCCAGCGGTTGGCCCCGAAGTCGGTGAGGAACAGCTGCGGCGGCTGGTCGGCCTTCAGCATGGTGCGCAGGGTCTGTTTCATGCCATAGTTCCAGTCGCCGCCCGTCTGCAGCGAGTACGAGTTGTCGTCGAGGTCGGCCGAGAACGCGGCGTTCGTCTTGTCGAGCAGAGACTGCGACACCAGGGTCGTCAGCCGGTCGCCGTAGCGGGCGGTGTTGAAGGTCACCGCGTCTTTCAGTGGCGTACCGGTGAGGCTGTAGCCGAACCGGTTCTCGAACTGGGCGTGCCACACCGGGTCGATCACGTAGGCCAGGTCGGCGGCCGCGTAGTACGCGCTGTCGGAGTACTCGTACAGCGGCGCATCGGCGTAGTGGTCGCCCACGGGCGAGAGCCAGAACGCCGCGGTCAGCCCGCCCGTGCCGGATCCCGCGACCAGCACCTTCGCGGGGTCGGCGACGTTGGCGTAGACCCAGGCGAGCGCGGCAGAGGTGTTGTTGTAGCCGTTGAACTCCGACGTCACCGTCTTGCCGTCGTCGGTGCGAAAGCTGGCCGTGCCGTCGCCGATGCCCAGGTCGCCCGTGGTCGTCGGAATGTACACGCTGGTGAAGTCGCGGAACGGGTTGCGCGACTCGGTCGACAGCATTCCGCCGAACGTGTTGGCGATGTAGAACGGCACGTTCGGCGAGTAGAAGTTGCCGCCGCCGAAGACGCTCGACGAGAAGGTGACGGGCTGGGTGGCGCTCTCGTCGCTCCAGTTGAGACCGCCGTCGCCGAAGAAGATCATCAGGTTCTGGCTCGAACCCGGTTTGACGTAGATCTGGTAGGGCGAGCCGTCGCCATTCGCGGCGGGCTGCGACAGGGTGACGCTGCTCCAGATGCCCTGTTTCGCGTCGCCGAGCGAGGTGGCCGAGGGGGCGCGGGCGAGAATGAGAGCGGATGCGGCCAGCAGACCGGCGGCGACGAGCGCGACCGAGGCGACGATCGAGAGCACCACGGTGGGCCAGCGCCGAACCCGGGTGGGCACGCTGTCGGGATGCTCGGGTGTCACCGCATCATCATCGCACGCCCCGCCTACGCCGATCGATTTACGTGTTCGGGTGGGTAGTCGCCCGCCTGACCCACCCGAACACGTGAATCGATGGCGCGGGTCAGAGCAGCACCGTGCCCGAGCTGCAGGTGACGCTGTCTCCGCCGACCCAGACCTGGGCCGCGGTCTGCTCGATGTGGATGCGACCGGCGCGACCGAGGCGGGAGCCCTGCGCCGCGAGGTAGCTGGCCGGAGCGTACCCGGCCCCGATCATCCATTGGGCGAGACCCGCGTTGAGGCTGCCGGTGACCGGGTCTTCTGTGACGCCTGCGCCTCCGGCGAAGCCGCGCACCTCGAACTGCGGATGCCCGGCAGAGGTCGCATCGGCCGGATACGGCCCCACCACACCGATGTCGGAGTCGCCCAGCAGCACCCCGTCGGGTTCGACGGCGAGCACGGCCTCGGCCGAGCGCAGCAGCAGGCCCACCCAGTGCGGGCCGTTGTCGATCCAGTTGGCGTCGACGATGTCGTCGACGCTCAGGCGGAGTGCTGCGGCGAAGCGGGCGAGATCGGCGGGGTCGACCGGACCGCTGCGACGCAGGGGTGGGGCGCCGAAGGCGAGTCGAGACCCGGTGCGACGAATTGGCACCATACCAATTGCGCACTCCTGCACGATCTGGGCTTCGGTGCGGGGTATGCCGCCGGCCTCGAGCCACGCGTGGGCGGTTCCGAGGGTGGGATGCCCGGCGAACGGAAGCTCGCGCACGGGCGTGAAGATGCGAACGCGGTAGTCGGCGCCGGCCGCCGCGCCCGCGTCGGTGGGCGGCAGCACGAAGGTGGTCTCGGAGAGGTTGGTCCAGTTGGCGAACCGAGCCAGATCGGCGTCGTCGACGCCCTCCCCGTCGAGCACCACCGCGAGCGGGTTGCCCCGGTACGCCTCGCCCGAGAACACGTCGACCTGCGCGAACGGCCGGCGGCGCGCGGCGCTCACGCGGCAGCCTCCGCGCCGGCGCTGCCGACCGTGCGCGCGTCTCCGTTGGTGGCAGCGCGCTCCTCGCTGCGGTCGCCGGTTCGCGCTGCGATTGAGGTCGGATAGTTTTCGAACGACTGCGCCAAGCTGGCCGCCTCCGCCACGGCGAGATCGTCGGAGCGACTAGGCACCGCCAGGAAGTCGACTTCGGCCGCCGCAGCCGGTGCGCCGGCAGTGCTCTCGGCCGACGGCGCCGCCTCGCGGACACCGGGCGAAGCCTGGGCGTGGAACTCGGCGTAGTCGAACTCGGTGCGCAGGAAGAAGGCGCCGCGGGTGCGGGCGCGGCCGTACCCGTCGGTGGCCACGGCGTGCAGGCACGCCCCAATGCCGGCCAGTCCGATCACCCCGACGATTATCAGGAACACCATCACGCTCACTCCACTTCACTCATCTTCGGCCCGCCTTGCGAGCCAATCACCATCCAATTGCAGAATTGGCATGGCGTCAACAGACCAATCTCCGTAGACTGGTCCGATGAGCGCACTTCACCTCTCCGCCCGGGCCCTCGACGGCATGCTCGGCGACTGGAGATCTGACGGCAGCGCCTACCGCTCCCTCGCCGACCGCATCGGCCTGCTCATCTCCGACGGGCGCATCCCGGGCGGCAGCGGACTGCCCGCCGAACGTGAGCTGTCGCAGCGGCTGAACCTGAGCCGCAGCACCATCGGGGCCGCCTATGCCGAGCTCCGGGCATCCGGGTACCTCGAAAGCGTGCGCGGGTCGGGCAGCGTCGCGAAGAACCCTGCGGCGGCGCCGACGGAGGCGCGCGAGGCAGGCGGGATGATCAACTTCACCCAGGCGGCACTGCCCGCCGTCGCCGGGGTCGACGAGGCGATGCGGTCGGCCGCGCAGCAGATCGGCCCGTTCCTGGCGACGCTCGGCTACGAGCCGCTGGGGCTGCCGCAGTTGCGTCAGGCGATCGCCGATCGGTACACCGAGCGCGGTGTGCCGACCGATGCCGACGAGATCATGGTGACGAGCGGCGCGCTGCAGGCGCTGACCCTGGTGGCCCGTACGATGCTGATGCGCGGCGACCGGGTGGTGATCGAGACTCCGACGTACCCGCACGCCGCCGACACCCTGTTCGCTGCCGGAGCGCGACTCGTGCCGGTCTCAGTGGTCGCGTCGACGGAGGCGCCGGATGGCCATGGCACAGACGGCCCGGGGGCGCCGGACGCGCCGAATGCCCCGTCTCCGCTGGTTGCGCCGGATGCGCCGGATGGAACGGCACCCCACGGCTCGGCCCTCGCAGAGCGGGCGGGCGCGGGCGCCCACAGCTCGGCCCCCGCAGAGCGGGCGAGCGCGGGCGGGTGGCACGAGGAGGCGCTGTTCCAGGCGCTCGAGCGAACCGCGCCCACGCTCGCGTATCTGATGCCCGACTTCCAGAACCCCACGGGTGCCTCGATGACGAACGACCTGCGCCGCCGGCTCGCCGCCGCGGCCGAGCGGTCGGCAACCATGCTCGTCATCGACGAGACCACCGCCGAGCTCGACATCGACCGCGGCACCCCCGGCGAGTTCTCGCCGTTCGCCGCGTTCGGCGACGTCATCACGCTGGGGTCGGCCAGCAAGACGTTCTGGGGCGGGTTGCGTATCGGCTGGATCAGGGCGTCGCGGCCGATCATCCGTCGCCTGCTCGCGACCCGCTCATCGAGCGACATCGGCACGCCGGTCTTCGAGCAGCTCGTCACCACCGAGCTGGTGCGGCGAACGGCCGAACTGCTGCCGCTGCGCCGCGCCGACCTGCTCGCCGGCCGCGATGCCCTGCGCACCGCGGTGGCCGAGTCGCTTCCCGAGTGGAGCATGCCCCACGTCGACGGCGGGCTCTGCGCGTGGGTGAACCTCGGGCGGGCGGCGAGCTCGCAGCTCACGCTGGCGGCCCGTACCCGCGGCCTGCTCGTGACCGCCGGCCCGCGCTTCGGCCTCGACGGGGCCTTCGAGCGGTTTCTGCGCCTGCCCATCAACAAGTCGCCCGCCGAGACGGTACGAGCAGTGGATGCTCTGCGGCTCGCCTGGGGTGACATCTCTGGTCTGGCGCTGACGCCCGACCTGCCGGCGTTCGCCGACATGATCTGACGACCGAGCGGCAGCTCTGCGGGGGTGAACGGGTCGCGCACCCCGGTTCCGCGCCGGGCCCGTGGGGCGAGGGTCGCGGCAGGCAGGGTGGCGGTGCTGAGGGGTCAGGTGCTGGAGGGTCAGGTGCGGACGGGTCAGATGCGGGCGGGTCAGATGCGGGCGGGTCAGATGCGGACGGGTCAGATGCGGAGCGATCGGTTGCGGAGCGGTCAGGTGCGGAGCGATCGGTTGCGGAGCGGTCACGTGCGGAGCGGTCGGTGCGGAGCGGTCACGTGCGGAGCGGTCAGGCGCGGACGGGTCAGGTGCTGAGGGGTCAGGTGCTGTCAGGTCAGACGTCGAGGAGGGTCTTGCCGCGGAAGCCGCCGGCCGCGAGGGCGGCCTGCGCGGCCGGGGCATCGCGCAGAGCGAAGTGCCGCGCCGGAGCAACGATGAGGTCGCCCGACAGCACCAGGTCGGCGATGGTCTGCAGAACATCCGGAGTCTGCTCGCCCGCGCCTCCGCTCGAGAACGTCACCCCGAGCCCGAAGGCCGCCTGGTCTGCGATCGTGATCACGCGCTCGGGCCCGCCGGCCAGCTCGACCGAGCCGGGCAGCACGCCCGCACCCGCGGTGTCGAACACGGCATCGACGCCATCGGGGGCCAGCTCGCGCACGCGCTCGAACACGCCCTCGCCATAGCGCACCGGGTGCGCCCCCAGCTCGCGCACGGCCTCGGCGTCGCGTTCGCTGCAGGTGGCGATGACGGTGGCCCCCGCACGCACCGCCAGTTGGATCGCGGCCGAACCGACCCCGCCGGCTCCGCCGTGCACGAGCAGGGTCTCGCCGCGCTCGAGGTGCAGCTCGCGCAACACGCGGATGGCCGTGGCGCCGGCCACGACGATCGAGGCGGCCGTCTCCCAGTGCAGGCCGGCGGGCTTGCGAATGACCGCCCGCGCGGCCGCGAACTCGGCGTACGAGCCGCTGCGCCCCCAGCCGAACACCTCGTCGCCCACCGCGAGCGCGGGCCACACCACCGGCGGCTTCGCGGGCGAGGCGCCAGAACCCGAGCTGGCGGGTGCGGCGCCGGCCCCTGAATTTGCGGGCGAGGCGCCGGCCTCCGAATCTGCGGGCGAGGCGCCGGCCGCCGCACCGGCCCCGGCCCGGTCGCCGCCCGCCGACGTTGCGCCCGGCGCAACCGCCCCTTCCGCGCGCTGCGGCCCGACCGCCACCACCACCCCCGCCAGCTCGCTGCCCGGCGTCACCGGGAACCGCGGATGCACGTTCTCCTGCATCGCGCCCGACCGGAGCTTCAGGTCGTAGGGGTTCACCGCGGCCAGCCGCACCGCCACGAGCACCTCGTCGGGTCGCAGCTCTGGGGTCGGCAGCTCGCTCTCCTGCAGAACCTCGGGGCCGCCGTACGTGGAGAACGTCATCGCTTTCATACCCTCAACGCTACCCACCGACCCGCATCCGGGGCCATTCTGGATGCATGACCTACGCATTCGCCGCGACTCTGCGCGCGCAGCCCGGCCGCCGCGACGAGGTGATCGCCCTGCTTCTGTCAGACCAGTCGGCCCTCGCCGAGCTCGGCTGCCTCAGCTACCTCGTCGGAACCAACGACGACACCCCCGACGTCGTCTACGTGAACGAGCGGTGGGTGAGCGCCGAGGCGCACTCGGCGTCGCTGCGGCATCCGGCCGTGCAGGCGTCGATTCAGGATGCTCTGCCCCTGCTCACCGCAGACCTCACGGGCGTCGGGTTCGAGGTCGTCGGCGGCCTGGGCGCCTGACCTGTACCGCCCGATGCGGGCTGCTCGCCGGCGGATCGGCGCCGCCCTCAGGCCCCGCACCTGATGCGGGCGGGGCGCCGACGTGAGGGCCGGGCGCTAGATCGACGCCAGCCGCGACCCGTCGTCGGCTCCAAGGCCGGGCGACACCGAGCGCGCGCGGTCCACCCGGGTCAGGATGCCCGCCAGCGCCTCGAGGTCGGCGTCGTCGAGCGCGGCGAGCTCGGGCGGCGCGGGCGGACGCAGCCGCTCCACCTGGGCCAGGGCATCCCGGCCGGCCGCCGTCAGAGTGACGGTCTTCGCCCGGCGGTTGGCCGGGTCGATCACACGCCCGACGAGTGCGCGGCGTTCGAGGTCGTTCACGGCGACGGTCGCGGCGGGGGCGTCGATGCCGGCGGCGTCTGCGAGCTCACCCATGCCCATCGAACGTTCGCTCAGCATGCGCAGCAGCCGCACCCGCCCCATCGGCAAGCCCATGTCGGCGGCGATGCTGCGCCGCCATGCCGTCAGGTTGTGCGTGGCGACGCGCATGTAGGCGGCCCACACGTCGTCGGCGCGAGCGCTCACGAGGCCTCCCCTGCCGCCGCGGCCACCGCACGCTGTCGATCGGCCTCAGCCACCCCGTCTCGACCGGCCGCACCATCGGCCGGCGCCGAGTCAGCGCCAGCCCCGGGCTCAGCTGCGCTCGCAGGCCCCCGATCCGTCGGCTCGGCCAGCAGATGCCCGATGCGTTCTGTGGTGCCGCGCGCCCACGCCGTCGTCGCGATCACGCCGAGCGCCGCGATGACCAGGCCGCAGCCGACGATGATCCACCAGAGCGGATGCGTCGCCAGGGCGAACGACGGCCCGATCACGCTCGCCGCTCCGGCGCCAGTGACCGTTCCCGCCAGGGCGACACCGATCGACGAACCGGTCTGCCGGCTCGTCGACGCGATACCGGCCGCGACGCCCGACTGCGACACCGGCATGCCTGACACGGCAGTGGTCGTGATGGGTGCGTTGATGGCACCCTGACCGAGCCCGAACAGCACATACGACAGGGCGAGCACAGCGTGGGGCGTGGTCGCGGTCACGAACGTCATCGACAGCGCCGCCGCCGCGATCAGGAGGCCCGCGATCACCAGCGAGGGGCGCGTTCCGAACCGCCCGACGAGCCGGCCGGAGACGAGCGACGCCACGATCGTGGCCACGGCGAGCGGCAGCATGTGCAACCCGGTCTGGAAGGCAGACAGGCCCCGAACATCCTGCAGGTAGAGGGCATTCACGAAGAGGAACGCACCGTAGGCCGCGAACCCGCAGACCGCCGTGATGGTGGCCGCCGTGAACGGAAAGCTGCGGAAGAACCGCACGTCGACCAGCGGTTCGCGCACCCCCTTCTCGTGCCTGATGAGCCCAGCGACCGCAACCGCGCACAGCACGAAGAGGGCGAGGATGACCGGCGAACCCCACCCGATGCGAGTGGCCTCGATCAGAGCGAACACCAGCGAGAACAGCGCAACGATCACGAAGAGCTGCCCCAGGGGGTCGAACCGCCGCGCGACGGCCGCCCGCGACTCGGGAACGAACACCGCGGTGAGGATGATCGCCGCCAGGCCGATAGGAATGTTCACCCAGAACACCGCGCGCCACCCCACCGTCTCGGTCAGAATGCCGCCGATCAGCGGGCCGAAGGCCAGGGAGACGCCGATGACCGCGGCCCAGATGCCTACGGCCCGGGCCCGCTGCCTACGATCGCTGAACGTGTTGGTGATGATCGACATGGCCACTGGGTTCAGCATCGACCCGCCGATGCCCTGCAGCACGCGCGCGCCGATCAGGAAGCCCACGGTCGGCGCGACGCTGCACAGCAACGACCCGACGCTGAACACGACGAGGCCGATCTGAAAGATGCGGCGCCGCCCGATGCGATCGGCGAGCGACCCCGCGAGCAGCAGAAAGCTGGCGACCGAGACGGTGTAGCCGTCGACGACCCACTGCAGGTCGGCGACCGACGACCCCAGGTCGACTCTGATCGACGGCAGGGCCACGTTGACGATCGTCACGTCCATCGACACGATGAACAGGCTCAGGCAGCAGATGGCGAGCACGAGCCATTTCGACGTGGGTCGGCGCGCGGCGCCTGTTGCTGTGCCGCGGCGGCCCTGGCTTCGGCTTATAGTTGTACTCACACAACTATTGTGGTCTGATAACTATCGATCGTCAACTCACGGGCACGAGCGACCGGTTGCGTAGGTGCTCATAGACGACGGATGTTCGCACGTCAGCCACCTCCGGCCGCTCGGTGAGCCGGTCGATCACGAACGCGTAGAGACTGTCGTTGTCGGGCACGGCCACGTGCACCAGAAAGTCTTCGGTGCCGGAGGTGACGAAAACGCCCCGCACGTCGGGCAGCACGCTCACCCAGTTGCGGAACGCCTCGATGTTGCGCCTCGACGGCGGCCGGATGCGCACGGCGATGATGGCCTGCACGCCGTGACCGATGGCGGCGAGGTCGACGTCGAGGGTGGCTCCGCGGATGACGCCACGTTCGCGGAGGCCTCGCGTGCGGTCGAGTGCGGTGGTGGGCGACACCCCGACGGCGGCGGCGATGTCGCGGTTGGTTCGCCGGGCATCCACCTGCAGTTCGCGCAGAATCGCCTGATCAAGTTCGTCGAGATCGGTCATTTCTCTCCTGTTGTCGTACGAAGTTCGGCGGGTTTGTGTTGCAGCCGCATGCGTTCATACGATTGCACCGCGACTCTGCATAATCGTAGGAGAAACCTGATGTCGACTGAACTACCGAACTCCGTCTCGACTGCGCCGACCACACCCGAGACGGCGACCGCGACCACCACGGCACTCCTGGCGGCTGCGCTGCCGGCGCCCACCGCCCCCGTGGGGTTCGAGCCGCACGAGATGGTGACCGCCGAGTCGACTCGGTCGGCCCGGCTCAAATGGGTGATCATCGTCGACCGGGGGCTGCCGCCCGGGCTCGCCGTGAACGCGGCAGCGTGCATCGCGGCCTCGGTGGGGTCGTCGGTGGCGGGCCTGATCGGGCCGGCCGGTCTCGACGCCGAGGGCTCGCCGCATCCCGGTCTGCCGTGGGCCGGATGCTCGGTGCTGGGCGCCTCGCCCGAAGAACTGCTCGCGGTGCGGGCGGCCGCGGGCCTCCTCCTCCCGCCCGTCGACGCCGGCGAGGGCGTCTACGTCACCGACATGCCGCTGAGCGCCCAGACCAACCGGGTCTACGACGGCTACCTGGCCGAGCTGGCGACGACCGCCGCCCCCGACCTCGCCCTCAGCGCGCTCAGCCTCATCGGCCCCCGCAAGGCGATCGACAAGCTCACGAAGCGCCTCACTCTGCTCTGAGTGCGGGCCGCCGGTGGTCGGTGCGCGTGCCAGCGGCCGTGCCAGCGGCGGGTTCTACTCGACGCGCAGGCCGAGGTGCCCTGCCAGCACCGGGGCGAGCAGCGAGAGCTGGCCGTCGTCGATCGTCACGCCCGCGAGACCCGCGATGCCGTGCACGGCAGCGAACTCCGACGTGCGCAGGTCGACGTTGCGGCAGGTCGCCCGCGTGACGTCGAGCGTGCCGATGCGGCAGTTCACGAACGCCACACGGTCACCCGTGAAGCCGCCGAGGTCGAGATCGCCGATGACGCACTGCTCGACGATGACGTTGGTGAGGCGCGAGCCGCGCAGGTTGAGGTAGTCGATCTTTCCGCCGACGACGTGCACCGATTCCAGCTCGCTGTCGAACAGTTCGGCCGACCCCCAGCGCGGGCTCTCGAACCGCACGTCGCGCCACGTGGTGCGGGCCGCCTTCAGCGAGTGCGCGAACGAGCCCGTGAAGACGCTGTCGATGATGCGGCTGCCGCGCAGCTCGGCGTCGGTGAGCGTCACCTGGTCGAAGCGGCAGTCGAGAAACGAGCATCCGGCCAGGTCGTACTCGCTGAGGTCGGCACCGTCGAACAGTTCGGCTTCGCGGTAGTCGCCGCTGACCAGGCCCTCGGCGTCGCCGACACTGAGGGCGGTCTCATCGAGCCGCACGACGTCAAGGCTCGGTGCGACCGTGGTGGCAGAAGCGGCGGAGGCGGCAGAGGCGCCCGAGGTGGCGCGCACTACCGCACGCCCGCCATCAGGCGCCGCACGAACGGAGTGATCGCCGCGAGCACCAGGCCGATGACGATGGCGATGGCTCCGAGCAGCCCGAAGTACGGCACCTGGTTGGTCGGATCGTAGAACGAGGCCAGCAGGCCCGAGATCGCCGTACCGAGCGCCACCGACAGGAAGAACAGCGCCACCATCTGCGTGCGGTAGACCTTCGGCGCCAGCTTCGTCGAGATCGACAGCCCGACGGGCGAGATCAGCAGCTCGGCGATCGTGAACACCAGCAGAATGCCCACCAGCGCGAGCAGTGGCGTGGTGTTGTCGCCCCCGTTCGCGAACGGCAGGAAGAGCAGAAAGGCGATGCCCATGACGATGGTTCCGGCGGCGAACTTGAGCGGCGTCAGGGGCTGGCGAGAGCCGAGCTTGGTCCAGATGGCCGCGAACACGCCCGACAGAATGATGACGAAGATCGGGTTGATCGACTGCACCCACGGCACCGGCATCTGCCAGCCGAACAGGTCGCGGTTGAGCTGGCCGTCGGCGTAGATCGTCACCAGCGTGAACTGCTGCTGGTACAGCGACCAGAACGCCACGCTGGCGATGAACAGCGGAATGAAGGCCAAGACCCGGCTGCGCTCGGTCTTCGTGATGCGTGTGCTGGCCAGAATCACCGCGAAGTAGGCGATCGCTGCGATCAGCGTCACGACGATCACCACCGTCACGAGGTTCGACACGTTCAGGATGCCCGTGGCGACCGCGATCGCGATGATCACCACCGCGACCACCCCGATCACGATCGCCCTCGTGCGCAGGTTCGGCGGCAGCGGGTTCGGTACGACGCTGGCGGTCTTCGGCAGACGTCTGCGGCCGATGGAGTACTGCACCAGTCCGATCGCCATACCCACTGCGGCGAGGGCGAACCCGAAGTGGAAGCCGAGATTCGTCTGAACGAGCCCGGTCAACAGCGGCCCGACGAACGCGCCCAGGTTGATGCCCAGGTAGAACAGCGAGAATCCGGCGTCGCGCCGCGGATCATCCGCAGCGTAGAGCGTGCCGACGATCGACGTGGCGTTGGCCTTCAGCCCACCACTGCCGATGGCGATGCAGACGAGGCCGACCGCGACGCCTGCGCCGCCGGGGATCACGGCGAGGGCGATGTGGCCGATCATGATGAGCACCGCGCTGAAGAACAGCACGCGCTCGGAGCCGATCAGGCGGTCGGCCAGCCAGGCCCCGAGGACGGTGGAGAGGTAGACCGCGCCGCCGTAGGCGCCCACGATGCCGGTGGCGGTGTCTTTCGGAATGCCCAGACCGCCCTGGTCGGCGGGGTAGAACAGGTAGAGCAACAGGATGCCCTGCATGCCGTAGAACGAGAACCGCTCCCAGGCCTCCACCCCGAAGATCGTCGCGAGCTGCCGGGGCTGCCCGAAGAACGTCTTGCCGCTACCGTCGGGTCGCTCGTCGTCGACCTTCACCCCAGTGTCTACATCGCTCACACCTGCATCTTGGCAGAACCCGACCACGTGGTGCTTGAGTTTCTGGCCCCACATCCCCCCCACCCCCTCCCCCCTCGCCCGTTTTGCGCAAAGGCACCTTTTCGGCGCCCATAGCGTGCTTTCGCGCAAAACGGATGGCGCGGCTGGGGTGGGGGGCGCGGGTGCACGCGGGGGGCGGATGCGCGCGCCGGGGGGGTGCGCGGGTGCGTGGGGCGTGGGGGCGCGGCCCGGGACGGGCTAGGCGCGGAGGTCGTGCAGCACGGCCTCGAGCTGGTCGACGGCCCACTCGAGGTCGTCGGGCGAGACCACGAGGGGCGGGGCGAGACGGATGGTCGACCCGTGGGTGTCTTTCGCCAGCACGCCGCGTCGCATGAGCCGCTCGCAGACCTCACGCCCTGTGGCCAGGCGGGGATCGATGTCGATTCCCGCCCAGAGCCCCGCAGTGCGCACGGCGACCACGCCGTGACCGAGGAGCGCCGACAGGCGCGTCTCGAGACGCCCGCCCAGGGCATCCGCTCGCTGCTGGTACTCGCCGGTGGCGAGCAGGTCGACGACCGCGCGGCCGACCGCCGCGGCGAGCGGGTTGCCGCCGAAGGTCGAGCCGTGTTCGCCGGGGCGCAGCACGCCGAGGATGTCGGTGTTGCCGACGACAGCGGAGACGGGAACGATTCCGCCGCCGAGGGCCTTGCCGAGCAGGTAGAGGTCGGGCACCACGCCGACCCGGTCGCACGCGAAGGTGGCACCGGTGCGGCCGAGGCCCGACTGGATCTCGTCGGCGATCATCAGCACGTTCTGGGCCGTGCAGATCTCGCGAACACGGGGCAGGTAGTCGGCGGGCGGCACGATGATGCCGGCCTCGCCCTGAATCGGCTCGAGCAGCACCGCGACGGTGTGCTCGTCGATCGCCGCGGCGATCGCCTCGGCGTCGCCGTACGGCACCGACCGGAAGCCGGGGGTGAACGGCCCGAAGCCGTCACGGGCGGTGGGGTCGTCGCTGAAGCTCACGATGGAGATCGTTCGGCCGTGGAAGTTGCCGTCGGCCACGATGATGTTCGCCAGGCCGTCGGGTACGCCTTTCACCCGGTAACCCCACGCGCGGGCGACCTTCAGGCCCGACTCGACGGCCTCGGCGCCCGTGTTCATGGGCAGCACCATGTCTTTTCCGGCGAGTTCGGCCAGCGCCTCGACGAACGGGCCGAGCTGGTCGTTGTGGAAGGCGCGCGACGTCAGCGTGATGCGGCCGAGCTGCTCGCGGGCGGCGTCGAGCAGCACCGGGTTGGAGTGGCCGAAGTTCACGGCCGAGTAGGCGGCGAGGCAGTCGAGGTAGCGGCGGCCGTCGACGGCGGTCACCCAGGCGCCGTCGCCCGACTCCACCACGATGGGCAGCGGGTGGTAGTTGTGCGCGGCGTGCGCCTCTTCACGGGCGATGGCCGCGTCGGTGAGAGGTTCGACGAAGGCCTCAGCAGGCGATGCTGCGTGCGCGCCGGGCGAGTGGATGCCCGTGGCGGGGCTCTCCGTTGGTGCCTGGCTCATCGGCGCAGCTCCAGGGTGCAGCACTTCACGCCGCCGCCGCCGAGCAGCAGCTCACTGAGGTCGACGCCGATCGGGTTGTAGCCGCGCTCGCGCAGCTGGCCCTCGAAGCCCGTGGCGCGCGAGGCGATGACCACGTTGTATCCGTCGCTGATCGAGTTGAGGCCGAGCACACCCGCGTCGGTCTCGCTGACCAGGATCGCGTCGGGGTAGCGCCGCTCGAGCTCGGCTCGGCTGGGGGCGTCGAACGCACTCGGCAGGTAGGCGATGGTTGCGGCATCCGGAGCCTCGTCTGCCGACTGGTTCAGCACGGCGATGGCGGTGTCGAGGTGGTAGAAGTTCGGGTTCACCAGGTTCAGCGTGACGACCTCGCGGCCGTAGATGCGGGCCACCTCGGCGTGCGAGTCGGATGCGCTGCGAAAGCCGGTGCCGGCGAGTATGGTGTCGCCGACGAGCATGAAGTCGCCCTCGCCCTCGTTGATGTTCTCAGGCACCCGCACGTCGTAGCCGTGGTCGGCGAACCAGCGCATGTAGGCGGGGCCCTCGGCCTGGCGCTCAGGGTGGGTGAAGCTGGCGCCGTAGGCGATGTTGTCGATGACGAAGCCCCCGTTGGCCGAGTAGACCATGTCGGGCAGGCCCTCGATCTGGTCGATCAGCTCGACGGTGTGGCCGAGGGCGATGAACGTGTCGTAGAGGGTTTGCCACTGCGTGAGGGCGAGGTTCGTGTCGGTGGGGATGGCCGGGTCCATCCACGGATTGATCTTGTAGGTGACGGTGAAGAACTCGGGGCGGCACATGAGATAGGTGTGCGGCACGGCCCTGCGGGCGGTGGCGGCGAGGCGGTCGACGACGGGGATAGACATGGGCATCCTCCTAGGCGGGGCGGATGGCGGACACTGTCCTAGTTGGCTCCGAGGAGCACGCCGTCATTAGTGTCGCACGCCGGATATGTCAATAGTGGAGCGTCGCACGCTGAAATAGTGCGCAGAATGCGCGCCGTCGCAAGAAAACGTCGTAGGCTCTCACGGTGGACAATCTGGACTTTCGCATCATCGACCTGCTCAAACTCAACGCGCGCACGGGCTATGGCGACATCGGCCAGGTCATCGGCCTCTCTGCGTCGGCGGTGAAACGGCGCATCGACAAGCTCATCTCCGACGGCATCATCCGTGGGTTCACGGTTCAGCTCGACACCTCGCTCGACGGCAAGGTGACGGAGGCGTACGTCGAGCTGTTCTGCCGGGGCACCGTCGCGCCGGCCGAGCTGAAACGCATCCTCTCGGGGGTACCCGAGGTCGTCGACGCCGGAACGGTGACCGGCAGCGCCGACGCCATCGTGCACATGCGTTCGCGAGACATTCCGAGCCTCGAGCTGGCACTCGAGCGGGTGCGCATCGCGCCGAACGTCGACCACACGCGCAGCGCGATCGTGCTGTCGAACCTGATCAAGCGCTGACCGGACTGCGATGACTGACACGGCCGGGGTTCGCCGGGCATCCGTCGCCGGCGTCGGGGTCGAGGTGGATGCCCGGTCGAAGACACCCGCCTCCGACCAGCTGCGCGGCCAGCTCATCGCCGCCATCGAGCGGGGGGAGCTGACGACGGGGGCGCAGCTGCCGCCCGTGCGCCGACTCGCCGACGAGCTGGGGCTCGCCGCGAACACCGTCGCGAAGGTGTACCGCGAACTCGAACGCGACGAGTTCGTCGTCACCCGCGGGCGCAACGGCACGTCGGTGGCGCCGACCGGGGTGGGGCCCGCCCGGCAGGCGCAGCTGGCCGCGCTCGCCTACGCGGCGCGCACCCGCGAACTCGGCGTCTCGCCCGTCGATGCGGTCGCCTTCGTCGAGGCGGCGCTGCGAGCCCCCTGACCTCTGCGGTCTGCGCTCGCTAGGAGCTTCGGCGCCCACTCGGAACATCTCGCCCCTACGGCGCGACACCCTGGGGCAGAATGGCGTCGAGCAGCGCGCTCGGGTTGCCGAAGCGGTGGTTGGTGATGCTCACGGCCTGTTCGCGCAGGAACGGCAGCAGCTCGATGCGCGCAGCACGGGTGACCTCGCCCGCATAGACCGCCACGTCGGGTGAACCGCCGAGGGCATCGGCGAGGGCCCGGGGGTCTCCCCCGATCATCCGGATGCGCGTCGCCGCGACCGCCCCGCCGAGTGCCCGTTTCACCGCACCCGCGCCGCCCTGGCCGGCTGTCGCACCGAGCAGCAGGCCCACGGCATCGACGGCGTCATCGTCGCCATCACCCTCGTCGCCGATGTCGGCATCGGCCACGCCGAGGTCTTCGAACGGGGCCGCCGCGACCGCCGCCGCGGCCCGGGCCAGCCACGTCGCGTCGTCTTCGACGAAGACACGCACACCGCGCTGCTTCAGCAGCAGCCGCAGCGGGCGCGGCAGTTTCAGGGCCGTGCTCACCACGAGCGGCGCCCCGGCCCGCGTCGCCGCGGCCAGCACCCGCACGAGCTCACCGAACGGCCGCCCCTCCGACAGGCGCACGACCACCGGCAGGGGCCGATACCGCAGAATGTTGCGTTCCACCCCGAGGGCCGACGGGTCGCTGGGCGCGAAGAAGCCGTTCCACGCCGCCTCGTCGCCCACGGCCGCGCGCCGCACCACCTCGAACTCGCGCCAGTCGAGCCCTGCCGTCGAGGCCTCGAGCAGCGCGGCAACGTCGGGGCTCAGCCCCGCGAGGCTGATGTCTTCGCCGGCGACACCGGGCTCGTCGAGCCACGAACCGAGCTGCAGCAGGTAGTTCGGGCCGCCCGCCTTCGCGCTCGCACCCACCGACGAGCGCTTCCAGCCGCCGAATGGCTGGCGCTGCACGATCGCGCCTGTGATGCCGCGGTTGACGTACAGGTTGCCTGCCTGCACCGAGCCGAGCCACTGGTCGATCTCCTCGGCGTCGAGCGAGTGGATGCCCGCCGTCAGCCCGAAGTCGGTCGCATTCTGCAGCTCCACCGCCGCCGCGAGGGTGGGTGCGTGCATGATGCCGAGCACCGGGCCGAAGTATTCCGTGCCGTGGAACGCCGACCCCGGGGCCACCCCGGTGCGCACGCCCGGAGACCACAGGCGGCCGCTCTCATCGAGCGCGCGGGGTTCGACGAGCCACGACTCGCCCGGCCCGAGGGTGGTCAGGGCATCCCGGAGCTTGCCGGCCGCCGGCTCGATGATCGGCCCCATCTGCGCCGCGGGGTCGACGGGGTAGCCGACCTTCAGCGATGTGGCGGCGTCGACGAGCTGGTTGCGGAACCGCGCCGACCGCGCCACCGACCCCACCAGAATGACGAGGCTCGCCGCCGAGCACTTCTGCCCGGCGTGCCCGAAGGCACTGCGCACCACGTCGGCCGCCGCCAGGTCGAGGTCGGCGCTCGGTGTGACGATGATGGCGTTCTTGCCGCTGGTCTCGGCCAGCAGCGGCAGTTCGGGCCGCCACGACCTGAAGAGCTCGGCCGTCTCGTACGACCCGGTCAGAATCACCCGGTCGACGAGCGGGTGTGTGATGAGGCGGCGCCCCAGCTCACCCTCGTCGATGTCGACCAGGGTCACGAGGTCGCCCGGGATGCCCGCCTGCCACAGCGACTCGGCGATCACTGCGGCGCACCGTCTCGCCTGCGGTGCCGGCTTGAACACCACCCCGGCCCCCGCCGCGAGCGCGGCCAGCACGCCGCCCGTCGGAATCGACACCGGAAAGTTCCACGGCGGAGCCACGACCACCAGCGCGGGCGGCACGAACGTGGCACCGTCGATCTGCTCGAGTTCGGTCGCCTGCACGCTGTAGTAGCGGGCGAAGTCGATCGCCTCGCTGACCTCGGGGTCGCCCTCGGCGATGGTCTTGCCGGTCTCGCTCGCCATCACCTCGAGCAGCAGGTCGCGGTTCGCCTCCAGCGCGAGCCCGGCGCGGCGCAGCGCGGCCGCGCGCACCTCGGCGGGCTCGGCGCCCCACGTGCGACCGGCGTCGGCCACGCGTGCGAGCATGTCGTCGAGCAGCTCGGGGTCGGCGTACCGCACGCGCGCTATCGTCTCGTCGCCCAGCGTCGACGTGGGCACACGGGCCAGGATGGCCCTGGCCCAGTCGCGGTTCGCCGGCAGCGACGGATCGGTGTCGGGGGTGTTCTCGAAGACGCCGCGAGGCGGCGCCTCGATGGTGGCGGGGTCGGCGCGGTTCTGTGTACGGCGGGGTCGGGGCACGGCGAGAACGGGGGTGGCCTCGGCCGCATCGGCGGCGAGCTCGGCGGACGCCTCGGTCGTGGCGGCGGCATCGCCGGCCGCCGCCGCACCGGCCTCGGCCTCGAGCGCCGCCAGCGACGCAGCGAACCGCACCCGCTCGCGCTCGAACGCGGCGGTGTCTGAGCCGATGTCGAACACGGCCGACATGAAGTTCTCGTCGCTCGCGTTCTCCTCAAGGCGGCGAACGAGGTAGTTGATGGCCACGTTGAACTCACGCGGATGCACGACGGGGGTGTACAGCAGCAGGCCGCCGACGTGGCGCCGTACGGCATCCGCCTGCCCCGTGGCCATGCCGAGCAGCATCTCGAAGTCGATGCGGTGTGTGACGCCCCGGCGCTCGGCGAGCAGCCACGCGAACGCGATGTCGAACAGGTTGTGGCCGGCGATGCCGACCTGTACGGCATCCGTTCGCTCGCGCGTCAGCGCCCAGTCGAGCACGCGCTTGTAGTTCGTGTCGGTGGCCTCTTTGCTGCCCCAGGTGGCCAGCGGCCAGTCGTGGATGATCGCGTCGACGCGCTCCATGGCCAGGTTCGCGCCCTTCACGAGCCGCACCTTGATGGGCGCGCCGCCGTTCGCGACGCGCCGCGCCGCCCAGGTCTGCAGGCGCTGCATGGCCGAGAGCGCGTCGGGCAGGTAGGCCTGCAGCACGATTCCGGCTTCGAGGCGTTCGAACTGGGGGCGCTCGAGCACGCGCTGGAACACCGCGATGGTGAGGTCGAGGTCGCGGTACTCCTCCATGTCGAGGTTGATGAACTTGGCCGGCGTGCCCTGCTTCTCGTTCGGCAGGGCCAACGTGTAGAGCGGTACCAGGCTGTTCGCGACGCGCTCGACCGTCTCGTCGAACGCCCACATCGAGAGTTCGGCGGCGATCGACGAGACCTTCACCGACACGTAGTCGACGTCGTCGCGGGCGAGGAGCTCGAGCGTTCCGGCCAGGCGGTTCTGGGCCTCCCTGTCGCCGAGCACGGCCTCGCCCAGCAGGTTCAGGTTCAGCCGCACGCCGTCGTCGGCCTTGAGTTCGGCTATGGCCTTGCCGAGTTTCGACGGGGTGGCGTCAGCGATGAGGTGACCGACCATGCGGCGCAGCACTCGCTTCGACGTCGGAACCACCACCCACGGCAGAGCCTCGCCGAGCGCGCCGCCGAGCCTGATGGCGCCGCGCAGGTGCGGCAAGAGGAACTGCGGGGTGAGGGCGGCGAGCTCGCCGAGGTTTTTGCCGGCGACGGTGGCGTCGTCGGGCCGGGCGACGCCGTCGACGAACCCCACGGTGAACGCCAACCCGTTCGGGTCTTTGAGCACACCCGCGAGCCGGGCCGCCGACTCGTCGACGGGGGCGTCGGCGCTCTCGGCGAGCCAGCGTCGCACGAGGGCGACGGCTTCGTCGCCGAGGCCGGTGAGGCCGGCGGACGTTTCGGCGCCGGGAGCGAGGCCGCCGGAGGTTTCGGCGCCGGGAGTTTCGGCAGCAGGGGTGAGGGCGCTGGGGGTGAGATCGCTGGGGGTGAGATCGCTGGGGGCGGGGGCACCGGGGGCGAGGGCGCCGGGGGCGTCGTCGCCAGTGGGAGCCAGGTCGCCACGGGTGTCCTGCGCGTCAGGGGCGGCTGGAGCTTCGGTTTCGTGCGCCGGATCGACCATGCTCCGAGAATAACGCGCGCCATTTCGATTCGGCGGGCCATTCGCCGCAGCACGCACGTTTCCACAGGCACGCGCAGTCTTCGCGCCCCCCGGCGCACGCGCCCTGCAGAAACCACCGCCCCGGCGAGCAGCGGCTCGAGCAGGCGCCACCACGGCCAGCACGCGCCACCCCGCAACGCGCGGGCATCACCGCCCACAGCACGCACCACCCCGGATCCGGCGGGCTGCGCTGCTCCCAGCACGCCCCACCCCGCACCACCAGCCCACCGACCCTGACACAATCGAACGATGATGCCCCCGGCCGCCGACCCTCCTGCCGGCCACCCCGCGCACAGCGGCGAGGGCGCGCCCGGCGCCGCGGGCGCATCTGGCCACATCGACCCCGCAGTCGCGGCCGGAGTCGAGCGGGCACTCGCGGCCTCACCCGCGCCGAACACGGCGGCGTTCGCCCGACTGCAGCACGACCCGGCGTTCGTGCCGCCGGGCTTCCGGCTCACCGAACGTTCGCGCGTCATCGGCCATGGCGAGGCGTTCTTCGGGCGAGCAGCCGCCGCACTGCTCACCTGGCAGGTGCAGCGGGGGTCGGCGTTCGTGTTCGTCGATGTTCCGGCGCGGGTGGAGGTCGGCTCGGTGTCGGTGTTCCGCATACCGTTCGGGCCACTGCGGCCCCGCGTGATCTGCCGCGTCTACGAGCTGAGCGACACCCCCACGAGGGTGGGTTTCTCGCACGTGGCGCTGGCCGGGCATCCGCAGTTCGGCTGGGAGAGCTACCACGTCGAACGCAACGCCCACGGGCAGGTGCGCCTGGTGATTCGCGTGGTGTGGCGACCCGCCGCCTGGTGGATGCGCGTCGCCGGCCCACTGACCCGCGTCGCCCTGGCGCTCGTCTTGCGCCGAAACCTCGCCGCGCTGGGTGAGCGCGTTCGACCACGCACGCCGGGCCGGCCCGACTGACCGGCCGCGCTCAGTGCCAGCGGTGGTCGGTGATCGTGGCGCGCGCACCGAACCTCGGCTTCGGCACCCCGCTCGCCAGGATGAGCCGCACGATGCGCTGCCGGTGGCCGCGCCACGGCTCGAGCAGCTCGAGCATTCCGTCGTCGTCGACCGGTCTGCCGATCAGCACCCAGCCCACGTGCGCGGCCAGGTGGTAGTCGCCGACGCTGACGGCATCCGGATGCCCGTGCGAGCGCTGGCTCGTCTCGGCGGCCGTCCACGGCCCGACGCCGTGCAGCGACTGCAGCTTCTCGAGCACCCCGTCGACGGTCGACGAGAGCCGGTCGAGGCTCGCCGCCACGGCCGCAGCCGCGACGATCGCCCGTGACCGGTCGGGGCCGACCCCTGCCCGGTGCCACTCCCACGACGGAATCAGCTGCCACGCCCGCGCGCTCGGCTGCACCCGCATGCCCTCGGGGGCCGGCCCCGGCGGAACCTCCCCGAACGCCCGCAGCAGCCGGTGCCACGAGCGCCGGGCCTCCACGGTGGTCACCTTCTGCTCCAGGATGCTCGGCACGAGCGACTCGAACACGAGCGACGTGCGCGTGAGCCTCATTCCCGGGTTGCGACGCCGCACCTCGGCGAGCAGGGGCACGCTCGCGAGGTCGAGCGCCTCCCACGGGGCGCGGTCGGCGTCGCCGAGCAGCTCGGGCAACCGGTCGAGCACCCACCGGGCGCCGGGGCCCCACGCCTGAGCGTCGACGCGGGTGGGGGTCATGATCGGCGGCAGGTCGGCCGAGCCGGCCGGCGGGGCGGCGCCCGCGGCGGCACCCGCCAGCGCGGTGGCCGGCGGTTCGCCCGAGCCCGTGGCGTCGGCCCCTGCCGGCCGGCACTCCACCCGCAGCGTCGCCGGCCCGTCGGGGGTGCGCATCACGCGCCAGAACCCGTTCGGGGTGAGGCGCATGGTCGGCTCCGTGGCGCCACGCAGCAGCGGACCGACGGTCTGCCGCACGTTGAGCGGCCCCGACGACACGTACGTCGAGGTGAGCGGCGCGGGCGACTCGAGCAGGGCATCCATTGTGTTCAGCAGACTAGGTCGTTCCGCTGACAGTGGGCGTCGAAACCAGCGTCTTCGATACCGGCGGCTTCGACACCAACGGCAGGAAGATGTCGTCGACGATCTCGTGGATGACGGAATCGGGCACCGGCCGCATCGTCATCATCGCCTCGCTGCGGAACAGGTCGAACGGCACCGACACGACCCGGGGGGTCAGCCGCGACTCGTCGATCTCGCCGCGCGCCACGGCCCGCGCCATGATCACGTCAGACTGGGTCGCCCGCTCACCGATGAGCACGCGGCGCAGGTCGGCGAGTGACGAGCTCGTGTCGCGGTAGTAGGTTCCGAGCTGGGTGCTGACCACGGCCGCGAACTCCATGCGGGTCTGGTTGGCGTGGCTGAGGTAGGCGATGAGGTCGCCGCGCAGCGAACCGGTGTCGAAGTCGGGCCGCTCGCTGCGGTCGAAGACATGCTGAATCGCTGCGAGCGCGAGAGACTGCCGGTCGGGCCAGCGGCGGTAGAGCACCGGGCGAGACGTGCCCGCCCGCTCGGCGACGGCGTCGACGGTGAACGAACCGTAGCCCTTCTCGATCAGTTCGAGCCAGGCCGAGTCGAGCAGGGCATCCTCGAGCTCCCGGCCGCGGCGGCGGCGGCCAGGCTGGTCGGGCCGGGTCGGCTGGGCCGCGTCGGGGCTCGCTTCAAGATCCACTTGTGCATCCTATCAAGATCGGATTAGCATCGCTCTGCAAGATACATACACGTATCTTAAGCAAGGAGCACCATGACCACCACAGCCGACACCCGCGTCGACCCCGCCGTTCTGAAGACCGCCGCCGTGCTCATCGTCGGCGCCATGGCGGTGATCTTCGACACCACGATCGTGAGCGTGGCGCTGCCGACCCTCGCCGCCGACCTGAACACCTCGGTCTCGACGATCCAATGGGTCAGCACCGGCTACCTGCTCGCGCTCGGCGTCAGCATTCCGCTGGCCGGCTGGGCGCAGCACCGCTTCGGCGGCAAGCGGCTCTGGATGGTCGCGCTGCTGGTCTTCATGATCGGCTCGATCGCGTGCAGCCTGGCCTGGGATGCCCCTAGTCTCATCGTCTTCCGCGTGCTGCAGGGGCTCGGCGGGGGGCTCATGCTGCCGCTGCTGTCGACCCTCGTCATGCAGGCCGCCGGGGGCCGCAACCTAGGGCGCACGATGGCCGTCGTCAGCCTGCCTGCCGTGCTGGGGCCGATTCTCGGCCCGGTGATCGGCGGCCTCATCCTGAACTCGCTCGACTGGCGGTGGCTGTTCTGGGTGAACGTGCCGTTCTGCGTCGTCGGCATTCTGCTGGCCTGGCGGGTGCTGCCGCGCGACGGCGCGCCCACCCCGATGCGCCTCGACACCGTCGGGCTCGTGCTGCTGTCGCCTGGGCTGGTGGCGGTGCTCTTTGCGCTTTCGAACGTCAGCAAGCCGGGCGCCTTCGCGCGCGTCGACGTGCTGCTGCCGCTCGTCGCCGGCGTCGCATTCCTGGTCGCCTTCGCGGTCACCGCCGTTCGACGGGGCGACAGGGCGCTGGTGGATGTTCGACTGCTGCGGCACAGGCCCGTCGCCTCGTCTTCGGCACTCCTCTTCCTGTCGGGCGCGGCGCTCTACGGCGCGATGCTGCTGTTGCCCCTCTATTGGCAGGAGGTGCGCGGGCTCACTCCCCTCGGCGCGGGTCTCCTCCTGGTACCCCAAGGCATCGGAACGCTCTTCAGCCGAACCATCGCCGGCCGCCTCACCGACACGATCGGAGCGAAGTGGGTGACCTTCGTCGGCTTCGCGATCGTCGGGGCCGCGACGGTTCCGTTCGCGCTGGCAACCTCGACGACGAACGAGTGGGTGCTCATGGTCGCCCTCCTCGTGCGAGGGTTCGGGCTCGGCGCGGTGACGATTCCGCTGATGACGGTGGCGTTCGTCGGACTGCAGCGCTCGGAGGTGCCGCACGCGAGCATCCTGACCCGCATCGCGACGCAGATCGGCGGGGCGGCGGGGGTCGCTGTGCTCGCGGTGATCCTCGAGGGGGCGGTTGCGGCGGCCGGGGTGGGGGCCGGTGCGGGTGCCGCCGGCGCCGACGCGCTTGCATCGGCCTTCGACCAGGCGTTCTGGTGGTCGGTGGGGTTCACGGTGCTGGCGATGGCGCTCTCGTTCGCGCTGCCGGGTCGGCCGGTCGCGCCAGCCGGGGCCGCCGCGAGTTCTCCACAGGCGGCCGCCCCACCCTCGCCCACCGACGAGACGCGATCTATGCTCGCTGAATGAGCATCCCCCACCGCAGCGACGTCGTCATTCTCGGCGGCGGCCACAACGGCCTCACCGCCGCCGCCTACCTGGCCAGGGCCGGCCTGCAGGTCACCGTTCTCGAACGTCTCCCCGCCGTGGGCGGCGCCGCCGTGTCGTCGTCGCCGTTCACCGGTGTGGATGCCCGAATCTCGCGCTACTCGTACCTGGTCAGCCTGCTCCCGCAGCAGATCATCGACGACCTCGGCCTCGACCTCTCGTTCGCCGAACGTCGCTTTTCGTCGTACACCCCCGTCCCCGGCGAGCCGGCCAGCGCACTGCTCGTCGACAGCACCGACCCAGTGGCGACTGCGCAGTCGTTCGCCGCTATCGGGGCCGCCGCAGACGCCGATCTCTTCGCCGAGTTCTACCAGCACTGCCGCCGTCTCACCGAGAAGCTCTGGCCCACGCTGACCGAGCCGCTGCTGCGCCGCAGTGAGGCGCGCTCGCTGGTCGACGCCGACGTGGTGTGGAACGCCATGGTCGAGCATCCGATCGGCGAGGTCGTCGAGGCCCACCTGCAGAACGACGTGGTGCGCGGGGTCATTCTGACCGACGCCCTGATCGGCACCTTCGCGCGGGCGCACGACGCCGATCTGGCCCAGAACGTCTGCTTTCTGTACCACCTCATCGGGCAGGGCACGGGGGCGTGGAACGTTCCGGTCGGGGGAATGGGGCGCGTCACCGACGAGCTGCGGCGGGTGGCGGTCGAGGCGGGTGCGACCATCGTCACCTCGGCGGAGGTCACCGGGGTGCGGCTGGGCGCCACGGCCACCGCCGACGCTCCCGTTCCTCCACCCCACCCGGCCGAGAAACCCGTTTCCGGGTCAACAGCGGGCGACGCCGGCGCCGAGGTGCGCGTGGAGCACGAGGGCCGCACCCACACGGTGCTCGCCGACACCGTGCTGGCGAACATCGCCCCTGCCGAACTCGCCGAATTGCTGGGCAACGACCCGGCGAGCGCGGGCTCCGGTGCCGTCCGCGGTGCCGGCTACGAGCCTGCCCCGGCCCCCGAGGGAGCTCAGATCAAGGTGAACCTGCTGCTCGCCCGGCTACCGCGCCTGCTCGACGAGACCGTCACCGCCGAGCAGGCCTTCGGCGGAACGTTCCACATCAACGAGACGTACACCCAGCTCGACGAGGCCTGGCTCGAGGCGTCGGCCGGGCGACTGCCGCGACCCCTGCCGTGCGAGATCTACGCCCACTCGCTGGCCGACCCGAGCATCCTGTCGCCCGAGCTGCAGGCGGCCGGGGCGCAGACGCTCACGGTCTTCGCGCTGCACGCCCCGCATCGCCTGGCGCTCGCAGCCGACGCCGACGACTTTCGCGCCGAGGCGCAGGCCGCCGTGCTGGCTTCGCTGAACAGCGTGCTCGCCGAGCCCATCGAAGGGTGCCTGCTGCTCGACGCCGACGGCCGCCCCTGCATCGAGACGAAGACCACCCTCGACATCGAAGAGGCGTTGCGGATGCCCGGGGGCAACATCTTCCACGGCCCGCTGTCGTGGCCCTTCGTCGATGACGACGCGGCCCTGCGCACCCCCGCCGAGCGCTGGGGAGTGGCCACGGCGCACCCGCAGCTGCTGCTGTGCGGGTCGGGCGCGCGCCGAGGCGGAGCCGTCTCCGGCCTCGGCGGCCACAACGCCGCGCGCGCCGTGCTCGAGCAGCGCGGCCTGTGACGCCCGCGCGTAGCGGCGTAAGGGCTCCGACCGCACCCCGGCTACTCCCCCGGCAGCGCGGTGCCGCTTCGGCACCCAGCGCAACCCGTGCTGCCCCCGAGAATCGCCGACTAGCATGAGCCCCAGGGGAGCCACCGAACCGAAAGACCCCACATGAGCGAAACCACGACGGGCACCGACCCCGCCGCCACCCCGGCCGACGCCGAGCGCCCGGCCACAACCGATCCCGACGCCGAGCACCCAGCCACAACCGACGCCGACCCCGAGCACCCAGCCACGACCAACTCTCCGGCCGCCGCCACGGACCCCGACCGCGACGCCGACGGGGAGCATCCGGGTGACGACGGCAACCCCGAGGGAACGAGCATCACCGACAACGCCGTCTACGTCGACGGCAGGCGCACCGCCGAACCACGCACGCTCGACGAGACGTTCGAGGTCATGCGCGACAACCACGGTGTCGCGTGGATCGACATGGTTCACCCCGACCGAGCCGAACTGCAGGCCGTAGCCGACGAGCTCAGCCTGCACCACCTCGCCGTCACCGACGCCCTCACCGGCCACCAACGGGCCAAGCTCGAACGCTACGGCGAGACCCTCTTCGTCGTACTGCGCCCCGCCAAGTACCTCGACGACGTCGAGAAGCTGAAGTTCAGCGAAGTGCACGTCTTCATGGGGCCCGACTTCGTGGTGTCGGTGAAGCACGGCGACTTTCCCGACATCGGTGCCGTTCGTGAGCGGCTGGAGCAGCATCCGGAGCTTCTGGCGGGCGGCCCGCGCATGATTCTGTACGGCATCATGGACCTGATCGTGGATGACTACGCCCCGGTGCTGGCGGGGCTCGAGAACGACATCGACGAGATCGAAGACCAGCTCTTCAGCGGAGACCGCGACGTCTCACGCCGCATCTACGACCTGCTGCGCGAGGTGATCGAGTTTCAGCGGGCGACGCATCCGCTCGAAGAGATGCTGCAGCGGCTGCTGGAGGGTCTCGACGACGGGTCGCGGGTGGGGGTGCGCCGCAGTCCGCAGCGTGGGCGCGGCTCCAGACGCGGCGCCGGCCGGCCAGAACTCGAGGCCGGGTCAGGGTTGGGAGCAGGCGCGGGAGCAGACGAGAGAGCAGATGCTGGCGCCGACTCCAGTGCGCAGGCGGGTTCGAACCCGTCGAGCGGTGGAGACGGGCATCCCGAACCCGACGACGTCGACGCCCACGGCCCCGTCGACCTCGCCGGACAAGACGACGACGACGCTGCAGCCCTCGAAGTCAAACGCCATCTGCGCGACGTGCTCGACCACGTGTATCGGGTCATCGACCGGTCGGAATCGTTCCGAACGCTGTTGGAGAATGCCCTCACCGTGCACTCGACGCTCATCGCGCAGAAGCAGAACGACGAGATGACGCGCATGACCGAGACGAGCCTCGCGCAGGGCGAGCAGGTGAAGAAGATCTCGTCGTGGGCGGCCGTGCTGTTCGCGCCGACACTCGTGGCCGCCATCTACGGCATGAACTTCAGCAACATGCCCGAGCTGAAGTGGTTTCTGGGCTACCCGTTCGCCCTGGCGCTGATGCTCGGCTCGGGGTTCGGCCTCTACCTCGCCTTCAAGAAGCGCGGCTGGCTCTAGCGGGCCCCACGCTCGCAGCAGTCAGAACAGGTGCCACCGGCCACCCCACCCACCCCGGCGACCCCCAGCCACCCCTGCGACCCCCAGCCCGCCCGGGTAAAATCGCCTCATGGCAGTGCCCAAGATCATCCTGTTCTACGTGTTCGCCCCACTGCCCGGCCCTGAAGCACTGCGGCTGTGGCAGCGCGACCTCTGCGAGAGCCTCGGCCTGCGCGGTCGCATCCTGATCTCGGCGCAGGGCATCAACGCCACGCTCGGCGGCGAACTCGACGCGGTCAAGAAATACCTGCGCAAGACCCGCGAGTACGCCCCCTTCAAGAACCTCGACGTCAAGTGGAGCGAGGGTTCGGGGTTCGACCCGGCCACCGCTCGACCGGGCGCCCCGCACGGCCACTCGGTCGACTTCCCGCGACTGAGCGTGAAGGTGCGCGACGAGATCGTGAGCTTCGGCGCTCCGGGCGAACTCGACGTGGATGCTCAGGGCGTCGTCGGAGGCGCCCCCAAGCTGTCGCCCACCGAACTCCATGAGCTGGTCGAGGCGCAGAAGCAGCTCGGCGACGAGGTCGTCTTCTTCGACGGGCGCAACTCGTTCGAGGCCCAGATCGGACGCTTCGACGGGGCAGTCGTGCCTGACGTCAGCAACACGCGCGAGTTCGTCGCCGAGCTCGACAGCGGAAAGTACGACCACCTCAAGTCGAAGCCCGTCGTCACATACTGCACGGGCGGTATCCGCTGCGAGGTGCTCTCGTCGCTCATGGCGGCGCGCGGGTTCGACAACGTCTACCAGCTCGACGGCGGCATCGTTCGGTACGGCGAGCAGTTCGGTGACGGCGCACTGTGGAAGGGCTCGCTCTACGTCTTCGACAACCGCATGTCGGTCGATTTCGCTCCGGATGCCCGGCCCATCGGTTCGTGCTACCGCTGTTCAGCATCCACCAGCTCGATGCACAACTGCCACGATCTGGCCTGCCGAACGCAGCTGGTGGTGTGCGACGAGTGTTTCTCCACAGCGGAGCCTTCGTGCGAACTCCACACACCCTCGCCTGCAAGCCCCTCCTCGGTGCAACCGGCGGTCATAGGCTGAAAGCATGATCTCCCCTGAACAGAAGCCCACACTGCAGCGCAAGGCCGACGAGCTACTGCGCCTGCACACCTCGAACGAGATCCTGAAGGTCGTGAACGTGTGGGATGCGGTGAGCGCCAAGGTGGTCGCCGACATCTCCGAGACGACTGCGCTCGCCACCGCGAGCCACAGCATCGCCGCCCTCTTCGGCTACGAAGACGGCGAGAAGATTCCGCTCGACCTGATGCTCGACATGGTCGGCCGCATCGTCGCGTCGACGAGCCTGCCGGTGAGCGCCGACCTCGAGGCGGGCTACGGCGACCCGGGCGAGACGATCCGCCGGGCCATCGGCGTGGGCGTCGTCGGCGCCAACCTCGAAGACCAGATGAAGCCCTTCGACGAGTCGGTCGCCGCCGTCGCGGCTGCCGTCGCCGCAGCCGAAGCCGAGGGCGTCGGGTTCGTGCTGAACGCGCGCACCGACGCGTTCCGCCGATCAGGCGGCCTCTCGCACGACGAGCAGGTCACCGAGGCCATCAGGCGCGGCCGCGCGTTCCTCGACGAAGGGGCGGCCTGCGTGTTCGTTCCGGCGTCGCTCGACGTGCCCACCGTCGAACGTCTCGTCGACGGTATCGGCCAGCAGCGCGTGAGCGTCATCGGCGTTCCCGGCTCCCTGCGCCCCTCCGCTCTCGAGACCCTCGGCGTCGCCCGCATCTCCTACGGCCCCTGGAGCCAGCGCGTCGCCCTCACCGCCCTCGCCGACCTCGCCGTCTCCGTCTACGGCGACGGCGCCCTCCCCGACAACACCCGCGCCCTCAACTGACCGTCTCCTCCTCGGCGTTCAGCACGGCCCCGACCGAGTCTCCAGACAGGCGCACCTCGGTCCATCGCCCAGAACTCGTGCTGAAGCCGCGGAGGATCACCGACGTAGCGCCCACCTCGAGTTCGCTGACGAACATCAGGTCGGCCTCTGCCGCATCGTTCCATTCTCGAGCGACGGAGTCGTAGGCACGCACGGCCGCCTCCTGCCAGCGCGTGACAGCCAAGACGGTGTGGCCCATCCAACGCGAGGGCGGTCCCGCGAACCAGGGGCCATCCAATTCGACCTCGCACGTCGAGTCGCTCTCACTCAGGCGAACGGCAACCACGGGCGCATCCGACAACTCGACCCGGCTGAGGGCAGAACCAGACAGTGTCAGCCGCATTGTTCGCTCCCTGATTCGAAGTGGCATGCCCGGGTGACGCGAGCCGCTCACTGGCGCACCGGACACGTTATCGAGTTTATCTCGGATCGAGCCCCAGACGTCTCGGCGCAGCTGAGCCGAGCCGGCGGGTAGGGTGACGAAGACCGGATACTGTTGGCTGCCGTAGCCCACCTTCACCTGACCCGAGGGGAACCAACGATCGTGATCACCTTGTACGGCGACCGCGGGAGCCGCGCGGCCCGCGCCGAGCAATGACCTCTGCAACCACCACCGCCTCGACCCTGGTGGTCATTCCTGCGTTCGGTTCGCCGGAGCTGACCGATGCGGTCGTGCGCGACCTGTGTCGCGACGGAAGCGATCTCGACCCGGCCGTGCGCATCGTGGTGGTCGACAACGCCGGTGACTACGTGCTCCCGCAGGGCCGCATCTCGGTCTATCGCCCGGGGAGCAACCTGCGGTGGATCGGTGCCACGAACTGGGCCCTGCAGACGTCGTCGCGCGAGGGGCATTCGGTCTGCGTGGTGCTGAACAACGACGTCCGGCTGTCGCCCGGGTTTCTCGACGCACTACTGGCGCCGTTCAAGGCCGCCGACGACATCGCACTGGCAGCGGCCTGCTACGACGACTTCTGGTTGCACCAGCGGGCCCACACCATCCCGAGGGCCGCCGACGAATACGTGCCGCGAGACGTGCTTCGCGACGTCGACTTCTGTGACGGCACCGCAATCGCGTTCGCGGTGCCGTCCGTCGTCGAGCTGGGGGGCCTCGACGAGGTGACCTTCTCCCGGCACGGCTACGGCGCAGACATCGACCTGGCGATCAGGGTGCGCGCGGCAGGACTCCGGTGCGTGGTGACCGAGGGCGCCTACGTCTCGCACCTGCGTCGGCAGACGATGAACCGCACCGGCCAGACGTCGGAGGGCAACCGCGCAGAGATCCTCGACGGTCTGAACGCCAAGTGGGGCGACCGCTGGCGCGCAGACGTCGGGCTCGCACCGGGGTCGTTTCCTGCCCACAACACCGGCAGCGGTGCGTCGTGGTATCTGAACCCGCCCACCTGGTGACCCGCGCCGGCCCCCACCCTGGCCGGATCGTCTACGCGGGATTCGCCACTCGCCACCACAGCGGCGGCGTGCACGTGATGACCCAGCACGTTCGGCTGCTGCGTGAGAGCGGCCATGAGGCCTGGTTATGGCTGCCCGATTCGGATGATCGTTCCGACTGGATCGCGGACGACCTGCCGATCATGTTCGGCGCCACCACTCCGATCGCTGCCGACGACCTCCTGGTGCTGCCGGAGACACCGACCATCCAGGGCCGTGACCCGGCACCGGGAGCACGCAAGGTCATCTTCAACCAGAACCACTTCTATACCTTCGCCGCCGGCGACCCCGGCGACCTCCGAGACAGCGGCCACCCCCGCGACCCCGCCGCCCCCGGCGACCCCCGCGACAGCGGCCACCCCGCCGCCCCCGCCGCCCACTTCCCCGGCTGGGCGCCGAACCCGGCGATCTGGGCAGTGTCGGCCGAGAGCCGCGATGTACTGGTCGCCGCGCTACCCGGCCTGCCGGTGAGCCTGGTGCCCAACCCGGTCGACGGAGAACTGTTCACCCCCGGCCGGGCCGACAGGCTGAGGGTGAGCTGGTTGCCCAAGAAGCGGCCGCGGGAGGCGTCGCTGCTGAAACGGCTGCTTGCCGACGACCCCCGGCTCGCGGGCGTGGAGCTCGTGGAGCTGGTTCAGGCCCCCCGGGCGGAGGTGGCGGCGACCCTGGGCATCTCGGCGGTCTTCATCGCGCTCGGGCATTCCGAGGGCTTCGGTCTGCCCGTCGCCGAGGCGCTGGCAGCAGGGTGTCTCGTGGTCGGCTACGACGGCGGCGGCGGTCACGAGCTGTTCGAGGCACCCGGAGCGTGGCGGGTGCCAGACCAGCGACCGCTGCTCATCCGCGACCAGGTGGCCGACCTGATTGCGAACGTCGATGCCCTGGCACCGGTGCGCATCGCGAACAGGCGCTGGGTGCTGGAGCGCTACCCGTTCGCCCGAACCGCCGCCGCGCTCGAAGCGGCGGTCGCTGCCGCGTTGGCTCGGCCCGGCGCCGACTCGATTGCCGTGCATCCGGCCGCCTGGCTCGACAGCCTCGGCGCGAACTTCACGGCGTACGCCTGACGGCTCAGGAAGCGCACTCCACTGCCCACGCGTAGACGCTCATGAACCACCGTTCACGACGTTGACGAGGTCGTCGCCGGCGACGAACCGCCGCACCTGCGCGTTGACGAGCGCGAAGGCTCGCGGCCCGGCCTGAGCGATGGAGCCGGCCGCATGCGGGGTGATGATCAGGTTCGGCGCCTTCCACAGGGGATGGCCTTCGGGCAGGGGCTCCGGCTCCATCACATCCAGAGCAGCGCGCAGCCGACCAGAAGTCAGCTCGGCGAGCAGGGCGTCGGTGTCGACGACTTTACCGCGCGCGACATTGACGAGCAGGGCTCCGTCGGGCATCCGGGCCAGGAACTCGGCATCCACGAGCCCGGTCGTGTCGGGTGTGAGCGGAACGGTCAGCACCACCACGTCGGCCTCGGGCAGCAGGCTCGGCAGCTCCGAGGTGGCGTGGATGCCCTCCCGTGCCGTGTGCGCGACGAGCACCGGGGCGGCGTCAAAGCTGCGCAGGCGGCGCGCGGTCTGCTCTCCGAGGTCACCGGCCCCGATGATCAGCACCCGCTTGGCGCGCAGGTCGTCGGCCTCCATCGGCTCCCACCGGCCCTGTCGCTGCGCCTCGACGAAGTGGGGCAGTCGGCGCAGCGTGGCCAGAACGACCGTCATGACCATCTCGGCGACCGCCGAGCCGTGCACGCCGCGCGCGGTGCACAGCGTGACGCCGTCAGGAACGTGGTCGATGATGTCTTCGAAGCCGGCACTGGTCAGCTGGGTGACCTCGAGCTTCGGCATGGCCTCGAACTTCTCGGCGAGGTTGGTGCAGTCCTCGACCTGCGGCACCCAGAAGACGGTCTCGGCCAGCCGCTCGGGCTTGGTGCCCTCGCCGTCCCAGACGATCACCTCGACCCCGTCGGGAAGGGCTCCCAGGAGCTCACGGGCGTTCGAATCGGGTACGCACACGACAGTCATGAAACCAGCGTAGCCAACCTCCACCGGGCCGCGGCTGTACTGCCTCTGGGACTTCTACACAAGGTGGAAGTCCGTTCACCCGAAGAACTTAGAATGCAATCAGGCATCGGAAGTTCGTCTGCCGGTGAATCTTCTCTACGGATCGATGCGGCTCCGAAGACAGGACCGAACGTGAACTGGAGACGCGCCATGACTACTACGCCGCTCGCCTACCCTCCTCAGGAGCCGGAGCTCACCGGCGAAGACGCCCGCCTTCGCAACTGGGCCAGGAACTCCAGGCTGGGTCCGCCCGGCTCTGTCGTCGCGCCGGCCTCTGAGGCAGAGCTGAGCGAGTTCCTGTCTACCAGCGGCGGCCGGGTCAGGATGATCGGCAGCCGGATGTCGCCCGGCAGAATGATGCAGGTCGCGGACGGCAGCGGCATCCTGCTCGATCTGACCAGGCTCAGCGGCCTGATCTCCAGCACTGACGACACCGCGACCTTCGGTGGTTCGACCCCCCTCGCAGACGTGTACGCCTTCCTGTCTGCGCGCGGGCAGATGCTGTCTGCCTCGCCCGGCGTGATCGCCGAGCAGACACTTGCCGGCGCCCTGGCAACCGGAACCCACGGCCAAGGCCTGCAGCAGAGCTCGATCGCCGGCGCCGCACTCTCGATCCGGATGGTGCTGGCCGACGGCACGGTGGCGGAGTTCGACCGGGACCACCCACACTTCCCGGCCATCCAGCTCAGCCTCGGCTCGCTGGGAGTCATCACGGCGGTGACGCTGCGTGCGCGGGAGTCGGTGATCTACACCTGTCTCAAGACCGCGGAAAGCGCCGACACCCTCGAGACAGATCTGGAGACCTGGAACCGGGAGAACAGCCTGGTCAAGGCGTGGTGGTTTCCGCAGGAGGGCCAGGTGCAGGTGTGGAAGGCCAACGCGGCCACCGACGCCGAGGTCGTGCGATACCGGGCCGGCGGTGGCGAGTTGCTGGCGCACGCCACCACCAACACGACGATGAACGACACCGTGGAGTCGACGCTCCGCCAGATGCGCGACGACACCAAGGGGGTCGCCGACGCCGGCAAGCCGCTGCGTACCATGACCCGGTTCCGGGACTTCACCGACGTCACCGGCGATGTCTATCAGGTGTTCTGCAAGGGAATCGCCACCCCCCAGATCAACGTCGAGATCGGCATCCCGCTCTCTCGGGCCGGAGAAGTGATCAGGATGATCAAAGACTGGCACCGGGAGACCCGACCCCGGATGCACTACCCGGTCATCCTGCGCTGCACCGGCCCATCCGACGGCTGGCTGAGCCCCTCTCACGACCAGGACACCTGCTACTTCGGCTTCGTCGTCTACTACGCGGCCGACGGTTCGCTCTCTGAGGAGGGCGAGAGTTTCCTGAGGGCGGTGGAACGGGCCCTGGCCGCAGAGGGTGGTCGGCCGCACTGGGGAAAGTATTTCGACGAATCGCTGTACGACTGGCCGGTGCTCTACCCCCAGTGGCACGCCTTTCGCCGAGTGCGGGAGGCGCTCGACCCGCAGCATCGCTTCGCCAACGCGTTCACCGCAGCCCTGCTCGACTGAGCAAGGCTGGCCACCATGACAGGAGTACCGCCGATGAACGCCTGGGCGACATTGCTCACGCAACCGAACTACGTGGTCGGCGTGCGAACGCTGCGTGCTTCGCTGGCGGCCTCGGGAAGCGACATGCCCCTCGTGGTCATGGTGACCGAGGAGATCGACGAGCAGACCAGGCGTCTTCTCGAAGACGACGGATGCCTGCTGCGTGACGTTCCGCCGTTGCGTCCAGCCGGGGGGTCGGCCGCCAGCTACGCCAACCCCCGGTTCGCAGAGGTGTGGACCAAGCTGGCCGTCTGGGGGCTCACCGAATTCGACCGTGTCGTCTTCCTCGACGCCGACATGCTGGTGATCCAGAACATGGATGAACTCTTCACGCTCGACCTGTCGGAGGGGGCCATCGCCGCCTGCCACGCCTGCCGGTGCAACCCCAACAGGATCGCGAGTTACCCGCCGGGTTGGACGCCCGAGAACTGCTTCTACACCCACTGCCGGGGCGGCGACCACGTCACCGAACCGGCAGCGACCGACAACTACCTGAACGGCGGCTTCCTCGTCTTGACGCCCGACGAGGCCGTCTTCGCCGACATGATGGGGCGGCTGGCGGCCGTAGACGATCTGTCACGCTACCCGTTCGCCGAGCAGGACTTCCTGAACGAGTTCTACTCGGGCCGCTGGCGCCCGCTGCCGTACGTCTACAACGCGCTGAAGACCCTGCCGCACCAGCACCCGTCGCTCTGGAACCTGGCGTCGGTGAAGAACATCCACTACATCATCGACAAGCCGTGGGAGAAGCCGCTCGACCCCGCAGACCGGTACTTCGAGGTGAACCGGCTCTGGTGGCACAGGGCCGGCACCCTGGCCGCACCCGCCCAGCGCTGATTTCACGCCGCTCGCGACGGGCGTCCTCCCCGATGACCCTTGCGCCCTCAACTGGCTGCCTCCTCGTCGGCGGTCAGAACGGCTCTGACCGAGTCTCCCGACATGCGAACCTCCGTCCAGCGCCCCGAACTCTTGCTGAAGCCTCGGAGGGTCACAGACTCACCATGCACTTCGAGCTCGCTGATGAACATCAAGTCGACCTCGACGGCAGGGCTCCACTCGTGAGAGGTGGAGTCGTAGGCCCGAACGGCCGCCTCCTGCCAACGCTCGACGGTCAAGACAGCGTGACCCATCCAGCGGGAGGGTGGTCCTGCGAACCAAGGCCCTTCCAGCTCGACCTCGCAGGCAGAATCGACCTCACTCAGGCGAACGATGCCCACAAAGGCGTCGGATAGCTCGACCAGCCTGAGTTCTGTGCCAGACACTGTCAGCGTCATCTGTTGACTCCCGGGTTCGAAAGAAGCGCGAGTCGACCGCTGGCGCACCTTCCGATTTTGTCGAGCTTACCTCGGATTCAGTCCATGGATGACCGATTCCCGGTGAGCGTCGTCGGAAGCGGGGCTAGCCAGCGGCGGGCGCGAGGGGAGCGCGGGGCGGCCAGGAGCGCGCCGCGCGACGGGCGCGGCGGCCGAGACGGCGTTCCTGGGCGAAGACGCGGGCGTCGGGGCTGGAGAGCGCGAAGAGTACGAGAATGTCGAAGCTGAGGTTGATGAGGCCGGTGGCGAGGGTGAGCTCGGCGCCACCCCTGATCGCCTCAGCCGCAACGCTCGCCAGGGTGATGAGGCTCAACGTCATCACCACGAACCGCGCCCAGTTGTACCCGGTGAACACAAGCTGCGCCAGAATGAGGTACCCCACGAAGGCGCTCGTCGCGAAGCCGATGATGACCCAGAGCGCTACCGACGCCAGCCGATCGGTGTCGAGGTCATTGCCCGAAGGCAGAACGACCTGCACCTCCGACAGAGATCCCGTCCAGTCGGCGAACACCGCCACCACCGAGATGGCCCCGATGACACCACGGATGACCATCAGCAGGTAGCTCAGGTAGATCGAGATGGGCCGCTTCACCCGGTTCGACGAGGCCGAGTCGCGCGCCGTGTCGAGCACCGCGTGTCCGAGCAGTGCGGCGTCGGCGGGCAACGGCGCCGACTCCAGGGCCTCGGCACTCGCAGCACCCTTGGCCGAGACGGGCACGTGCCGCAGGTCGATGATCGGCAGGTCGCCATCGGTGGTGATCGCATCCCCACCACCGTTCACGGCGTGATACCCGGTCGAGAAGTTACGGATGACCGTGAATTCGCCCTCGGGGTTGGCATCTTGAAGCGTGGCGACGATGTGGTCGCGCTCACGGTCTGTCTCGCGTTCGATGCGGTGGGTCACCTGCAGGGTGAACAGCGAGATGCCGACGTTGCGGTCGTACGTTCCGGCGGCCATCCATTCTGCTGAGTAGCCGCCGGGCAGCAGCCAGCCGTCGGGCGTCTTCCAGAACCGCACGTGGTGCCGTTTGGCCGGGTTGCCGTCGACCTCCTGCTGGTAGGTGAAGTCCTGGATGTTGCCGAACAGGTACAGCGGGCTCACCGGCGCATCGGAGTAGCTGCGCCGGGAGAGCGTCGACGTCACGATGCGCAGCGCACTTCGAAAGCCGACCTCGTCGGCACGGTGCCATCCGGCCGCCATCATCGCGGTGTGCAGCTGCGCCTCGCTGCCGAAGAGGGCGAGGTTCACGGGGTCGCCGAGCAGCCCCTCGTTGGTTCGCGCGCGCCCGATGAAGTAGTCGGGCACGTAGATGAGGGTCAGGATGCTGTGCAGCCGAGGCAGCAGCAGATAGGCCAGCACAGCGTAGAACACGATCAGGAACCACAGGTACTCGAACCCGTGACTGAACGATTGCGACAGAACCAGGTAGGCCAGCCACGCGGCTGCCAGGGTTCCGATGAGGAAGAACAGGTTGTCGATAGCCGCGATGAGCCGCTCCCGGCGGTCTTTCTTCGGCGGAACCGGCGGCGCCGAGCTGAGCACCACGGCGTCGGCCTTCACATCGAACGGGGCGGGCTGCCTGCGCGGCAGCGGTTCGATCGGGGCCCGCACGGCAGACGGCAGGGCGGCTTCGGCCGCGGCGTCGGAGACGGCGTCGGCGCGAACGGTCGCCGCGTCTTCAACCTCAAGCGCTTCGGCGGGCTCCGCGTACGCAGCCGGTCGGGCGGGATCAGGCGCGCCGGGCGCGGCAACGCCCGGCTTCGCCGCCCCACCGGCCGAATCGAGAGCGCTGCTCGTCATTCCTCAACCGTAAGGCACATCGGCCTGCGGGCAAACCGTTGCCGGGCAGACACCACCCCGGGCATCCTCACGTGGAATATGCTGCCAACGGCATAGGCTGGGGCCCAAACATCAGCACGACATTGTGCACCCGGCTCGCCTGTGTGCACCGAGAGGATGCGATGCCCGCCGGCGTCATCATCGAGTTCACGAACCTCACCAAGCGGTTCGGGTCTGTCGAGGCCGTCTCAGACCTCTCGTTCACCGTCGAGCCCGGTCAGATCACCGGTTTTCTGGGACCGAACGGCGCCGGCAAGACCACGACGCTCCGGATGCTCCTCGGCCTGGTCTCGCCGACGAGCGGCACCGCCACCTTCGGCGGCGTCGCCTACCGTGATCTGCCCTCGCCGCTCGGCACCGTGGGGGCCGCCCTCGAGGCGGCGAGCTTCCATCCCGGCCGCTCCGCCGCAGACCACCTGCGCATCTACGCGCAGGCCGCCGGACTGCCCCGCGCCCGCGTCGGCATCGTGCTCGAACAGGTGGGCCTCGAGGGGTACGCGTCGCGGCGAGTGGCGGGCTATTCGCTCGGCATGCGGCAGCGGCTCGGTCTCGCCTACGCGCTGCTGGGCGACCCGAGTGTGCTGGTGCTCGACGAACCCATCAACGGGCTCGACCCGGAGGGCATTCGCTGGATCCGGCTCTTTCTGCGCCAGCTGGCCGCCGAGGGGCGAACGGTTCTGGTGAGTTCGCACCTGCTCAGCGAGGTTCAGCAGAGCGTCGACGACGTGGTGATCATCGCCCACGGCACGCTCATTCACCGCGGAACGCTCGCCAGCCTCGACATGGTCGACAGCAAGCAGGTGATCGTCGATTCGCCGAACCGCGACGGGCTGCACTGGGCGCTGCAGGCGGCGGGGTACGCGTTCCGCAGCCTGCGCGGAGGAGTCATCGTCGACAAAGCCGACGCGACCGAGATCGGACGGGTGGCGTTCGCGGCGGGCATCCAGATCAGCTCGCTGTCGCAGAAGCGGGCGGGGCTCGAGGATTCGTTCCTCGCGCTGGTCGGCGAGGAGGGGGCGCTGTGAAGTCGTTCGGGCGCGCCGTGCACGCCGAGTTCACCAAGGTCACGACCACGAGGCTCTGGTGGATCCTGGCGATCATCATGGTCGCCTATGTCGCCCTCGTCGCGGGCGGGCTCACCGCGATTCTGGGGTCGGTCGGCGCGGGAACCCGCGGGCCTGTCATTCCCGACGACCAGCGGGCGCCCCTCATCTACAGCTTCGGATCATCGATCGGCTACGTGTTTCCCGTGCTGCTCGGTGCGCTCGTGACGACGGGCGAGTTCAGGCACGAGACCCTCACGCCGACATTCCTGGCCACGCCGAAGCGAGGGCGCATCCTCGTCGCGAAGCTCGTCGCTCTGACGGTCTTCGGGGCCGCGTTCGGCGTGTTCGCGATGATCGCGTCGGTGGGCGCCGGGTCTGGCGTGATGGCGGCGTTCGCTCAGGATGCCCAGCTGGGGTCGCCCGACATCTGGGCCCTGATCGGGCGGGCCGTGCTCGCGATGGCTCTGTGGTGTGCCGTCGGGGTCGGGCTCGGCGTGCTGGTGCCGAGCCAGGTCGCGGCGATCGTGATCGTGCTGGCGTTCACGCAGTTCGTCGAGCCGATTCTGCGGTTCGTCTCGGGGCTGGCCGACTGGAGCGCGCAGGTGGGCAGGTTTCTGCCGGGGTCGGCGTCGGATGCCCTGGTCGGGTCGAGCTTCTACTCTCTCTCGGCGCCGTCGCTGGTGGCGCTGGACTGGTGGCAGGGGGCGCTCGTGCTCGCGGCCTACGCGGTGGTGGCCGCCGTGCTCGGCTACTTCACGTCGTGGCGGCGCGACGTCACCTGAGGGTGAGCCGGGGGCTGGGGGGCCCGGGCGTGGAGCTGGGGACGGGCTCGGCTCGGCCAGGCTGGGCCGGGCTGGGCTCGGACGGGCGGGGGCTGGGCGTCGGGCCGGGTCTGCATTCGCGAGCGGCCGAGGCCCGCGTAGGGTGGAGGCATGTTTCGCGCGATCGTGGTCGATGAAGGTGTGCCCGCTGAGATCCGGGAGGTCGACGACGACTTCCTGAAGCCCGGTGACGTGACGATCGACGTCGAGTACTCGAGCATCAACTACAAAGACGGGCTCGCGCTGGCGGGCAACCGCGGCGTGGTGCGAACGTTTCCGATCATCCCGGGCATCGACCTGGTCGGCACGGTCACGGCCTCGGATTCGCCACGCTTCTCGCCCGGCGACCGCGTCGTGCTGAACGGAGACGGCATCGGTGAGCGCCTGTTCGGCGGGCTCGCCGAGCGGGCGAGGGTGCGTTCCGACGCGCTCGTACTGCTGCCCGAGGGGCTCAGCGCCCAGCGCGCGGCGGCGATCGGCACGGCCGGCTTCACGGCGATGATCGGCGTTCTGGCCATCGAGCGGGCGGGCATCCGTTCGTCGGCGGGAGATGTGCTGGTGACCGGGGCTGCCGGCGGGGTGGGTTCGGTGGCGATCGCGCTGCTCGCGGCGCGGGGGTATGCGGTGACGGCGTCGTCGGGGCGTGCCGACGTCGAAGGCGACTACCTGCACCGGCTCGGAGCCTCGGCCATCATCGACCGCGCCGAACTCGCGGAGCCCGGCAAGCCCCTGCAGTCGCAGCGCTGGGCGGCCGCCATCGACTCGGTCGGCAGCACCACCCTCGCGAACGTGCTGGCCCAGACGAACTACGGCGGGCTCGTCGTGAGCTGCGGGCTCGCGCAGGGGGCCGACCTGCCCACGACGGTGATGCCGTTCGTCCTGCGCGCGGTGACGTTGACGGGCGCGAACTCGGTGGATGCTCCGCTCGCCCTGCGCGAGGAGGCCTGGGCCGCACTGGCGCAGGCGCTCGACGGCGAGCTGCTCGACTCGATGACCACCACCGTCTCGCTGGCCGAGGCGCTGGAGGCGGGGCCGGGCATCCTGGCCGGGAAGGTGCGCGGGCGCACGGTGGTCGACGTCAGGCGCTGAGTGGTGCTGGCGGGGGCTGGCCGGTGCCTGGCGGGTGGCGCCGCTCACTTGGGGGAGGCTGAACGTCGCCGTGTTTCATTAGTGAGTATCTCTCGCCTATGCTTGCCTCTGGGGTCACCTTCAGAGGCAGGAGTTGTGGCGAATGGCGAGGTCGTCGGCGCACCACGCGGGTAGCAGCGCGCCGTCGGTCGCGCCGGGCGGCGGGGTTCGGCGGCAGGGCGGGGTAGCGGCGGGGTCGGGGTCGGGGTCGGGGTCGGGTAAGGCTACGCCGGGTGGGTACTCGGTAGGGGTCGCGCGGGTTGCTGGCACAAAGCCAGCCGGGCCGCAGGTCGCCAGGTCAGAAGGTGCGGGCTCACGAGTCGCTGGGTCAGAAGGTGCGGGCTCACGAGTCGCAGGGTCAAAGAGCGCGGGCACGACGGTTCCGGGGTCGAAGGGCGCGGGTACGACGATCCGGGGGTCGAAGGGCGTGAGCTCGAGAATCGCGGGACAGGGGGCCACCGGCGCACAGGATGCGGCCGCGAGTGGCGGCGGCGCGCCAACCCGTCCCGAACGCGAATCTGGAGGCGTTCGCGCGCGCCTGTTCGGCTCACGCAGCCGGATGATCGGGGTCGACGCCGTGCGCGGCCTCGCCGTGTTGCTGCTCATCCTGGGCCTCGCCTCGGCGTTGACGACCGCGCCGACCACCGCGTCAGCCGACGCCGTCTCGCTCACCGACCCCTCCAGCTGGCTGGGGCTGGCGCAGGGCGGCGTGCTCTGCATACTCGCCATGCTGACGTTCGCGTTCGTCGCAGGCGTCTCGGCGAGTCTTGCGTCTGGCGGTTACGAGGGCCTCATGGGCGTCGACGGGCTCCGTTCGCGCACCCGTGTTCTCGCGCGCAGCATCGTCTTCAACGTCGCGAGCGTCCTGGTGCTGGGTGCCGGCTACACGGTCGGACGGCTCGCGCCGGGCCACTGGTTCAGCACCCTCGCGGGCGGTATCGCCGGCGTCGGTGGCACCCCGGGCGGAATCGCCACCGTCGTCGGCGGCAGTGGCGCCGCGGGCGGGTCCGGCGGCGCGCTGAGCGGCGCGGCCGGCACCCACGGCGCCCTCGACATCGTCGTCGCCACCACCGTGCCCGCCGCCCTGCTGGCCGGCGGCCTGCTGCTCTACATCGGCGTCATGTCGCTCGCCGAGGTTCTGCTCTCACGGTGCGGCTCCGCACTCCTGTTCAGCATCGCGGCCGCAAGCGCCGTCGTCACTCCGGTCGCCGCGCACGAGCTGAGCAACCTTCCGCTCGGATCGGCGGCGCTCGTCGCCAGTGCCTACCTCCCGTGGCTGGCGCTCTTCCCGGCCGGAATGGCCGTCGCACGCCTGAGGCTCGATCTCGTCGGTGTGCGCGTCATGCTCACCGCGAGCGGCCTCGGGCTCTGCGCCGCAGCTTTCGCTGGCGCGTGGCTGCTGCCGAGCATCCTGAGCCCGGGTTCCACCCTGCCCGGCATCTCAGACACCACGACTCTTGTTCGTACCGCCCAGGCGGGCATCATGGGCTACCTCACGGCACCCCCGTCGGTCGTCGTCGTGCTCGGCGTCGCGGGGGCGCTGCTGGCCGTGACCGGTGCAGCCCTTCTGGCCGGCAGGGCCCTGCGCTGGCCGCTGCTGCTTCTGTCGGCCCCCGGAACGCTCGCCCTCAGCCTCGGCATCATCGCCGTCGCTGTCTCGTGCACGGCGGCCTTCGCGGCGCCCGGTTCCACGCTGGCGGTACGGATGCTCGACCTCGCCGCCCTCGCGGGCCGAGGCTCCCCGTGGCTGGTCGCGGCAGAGATCGCCCTCGCGACCGCTCTGCTGAGCATCCTCTGGCGCCTCTGCTTCGGAGCCGGCCTCCCCGAACGCGCCCTCTCCTCCCTCTGCGCCCTCGCCTCCCGCGTCAGCGGCATGCCCCCGACCTCGGTCGCGGCACTGCCCGACACTGCCGCAGCCTCCGCCGCCCCCGCAGCTGCAGTCGCAGACCCAGCCCCAGTCGAACCCTCCGCAGCCCCGGCAGCCGCCCAGCTACCGGCCTTCGACGCCCTCCTGGCGGCTGAGACCCCATCCCCGCCACGCGAGCCACGCCCATCACAGCCTGCTGCGCCCTCCCGCCCCGCGACATCCACCCCCATCTCGACTCCCACCTCCGCCGCGACCCCCACCTCGGCCCCGACTCCCACCTCCGCCCCGACTCCCACCTCGGCCCCGACCTCTGCGACGGTCCCAGCGCCAAAGTCCGCCGCACCTCCCGACCCCGCTGTCCCTTCTCCGGCCCCGACGTCGCCGGCATCCCCAGCGTCGGCGCCCGATGCCGCCGGTGAACCTGCAGCTCCGCCGCACCCCGAGGAGCCGCCCCACCCCGATGGGCCACCCCGCCGCACACCGCCGACAATATCGTCGGTGCGTTCGACGTGGAGCCCGGGACAGTCCCTGGGCCGCCTGCCGTATTGACGACCCCCGTCACACCCACCGCCTCTCAGAACATCTGCCACCACACCCACGCCCACGGCAGCCGACACGCCTCCACCGACTCCACCGCTCGTCACCGACGCCACCACCCACGAAGTCACCCACGAAGTCACCCACGAAGCCCTCCACGAAACCGCCCCACGAAACCCCCTATGCAGCCCGAAAAGCACACCGAACGCCTCCTCGCGGCCTCCGACGCGCTGCGCTCCGGCGCGCTCGAGCGCCTGCTGCTCGACGAGGCCGTCTCGATCGCTGATGCCATCACCGCGTTCGACACGGCGACCACCACCATCGGCACAAACCTCGCTCCCACCAACACAAACGTCGTACCCACCACCACAGACGCGAAGCCCTCAACCACACCCCCCACAGACCCCGCCCTGCTCAGTTACACCGCCCGCCTCCGCCTCATCTCGTCGTGCACACTCTCCGGCGACACCGAGGGCCGCCTCGCGGCCCTCGACTGGTGCCTCGCCAAGCACCTCGCCGACCCCCGGCGCTTTCCCGCGCGCATCGACAACCTCGACCTGCTCTGGGAGCTCACGACCATCCCCGACACCGTCGCCGCCAGCCCCGAATTCGACCGCACCGTCATCGTCGAGTCGCTGAACACCCTCCGCTCGATGCTGCAACGCCACGGCGAGGGCCTGAGCGCCCTGCGTTTCGCTCAGGTGCGCGTGGCCCGCCTCATCGCCACCCCCGAAGACCAGGCGACGGCCCACCTGAACCTCGCGGCGACGCCCCTCGACGACTACTCGCCCTGCCGCACCTGCCGCCTCGGCGAACACGCGCTCACCCTGGCCGAGCAGGCTCGCTTCGATGAGGCCGCGGCCGCCTTCGACCTGCTGTTCGACGACCCCGAGTCGTGCGCCCACGAACCCGAGCTGTCGTACGCCCGCAGCCTCTCGGTGTACCTGCACGCGGGGCAGCCGAAGAAGGCCGCCCGCTCCCACCAGCTCGGATACCCCCTCATCCGCTCCAACCCCCGCCACCTCGGCCTCGTCGCCCTGCACATCGACTACCTGCGCATGGTCGACGCCCTCGATGACGCCCTCGCCCTGATCGAACGCCACCTGCCCTGGCTCCCGTTCGACCCTCTGAACGCGGCAGCGCAGTTCGACGCTCTCGTATCGATCGCAGCGGTGCTCGACGCCCTCGATGACGCCGACCGCGGCTCGACGATCATCCATCAGGCCGCGCACCCCGCGGTGGCGCAGTTCTTCGCCGCTTTCGTCGCCCACCCATCGGCGACGGATGCCCGGCTCTCCGGCCCGCACGGCGCCGATCACCACCCGACCACAGCGCGGCAGTTCGCGCGCACCTGCTCACTCGCGACTCACGCCCTCGCCACGGAGTTCGATTACCGCAACCGCACCACCCTCTACGCCGACAGGCTCGACGCGGGCCCGACTCCCCCGATCAACCTGCGCCCCGCCGTTCGCGCCCGGCTGGCCAAGACGGCCTCGGCCCAGCCCGACGGCATCCAGGCGGCCTTCGCGTCGCTGCCGCACGACGCACCGGCGTCGGAGCTGTGGCTGCAGCTCGCCCGCGAGCACGCGACCGTCGAAGATCCCGACGCCGCCCTCGCCGCCATCCGCTGGGCACACGATGCCCTCGACGCCGAGCACCGGGCGGCGCAGCCCACCCACCTCCATGTCGTCGCCGCCCCCGTGGCCACTCGCAACGCCGACGCGGCGGGCGACGGCGTTGCCGACACGGCGGCGGACGCGGCGGCCGACACAGCGCGCCGCCACCACGTGCGCACCGCCCTCTACGGCCTCGAGATCACCCTCGCCATCGAGCGCGGCGACACCGTCGAGGCAGAGCGGCTCGCCGGGCTCCGCGCCGACGTGCTCATCGCCGACGACCGGCTCGACCTGGCCGAGGTCGAACTGCAGGTCGGCCTCGTTCTGTTCGGTGCCGAGACGGCGCCAGCCGCAGCCGCCTCCGGGTTCGCCCGCCTGGAACAACACGAGGAACACGACAAGCACGAGGAACACGCCCGAGCATCGGCGGCAGCGCCCGCGCGATCGCCGGCGCCCACCTGGAGCCCCGGCTCCCTCGAACGCGCGCTGAGTGCCGCCCGCACAGCACGCGTCGAGCCCGAAGCCGAGACGAGCATCCTGAACGCCCTCGCGGTGCAGCGTCTGAAGGAGGGGCGATCCGCCGAGGCCGTAGAGCTCATGCTGGCAGCCGTGAGGCGCTGCGGGCACGACCCCGACAACCCCACCGTGCAGCGTCCGCTCGTGTTGTTGGCGCACGCGCAGCTCGCGGAGGGCGACTTCGACGCCGTGAGGCAGACCACGAACCGGTTGCTGCGCCACACCCTCGACCGCGCCACTCGCGCCAACGCCCTGCTGCTGCGGGCGGCGGCCAGCCACGGGCTCTCGCAGCTCAATGCGGGAATCGCCGACGCCGACCGCGCCCTGTCGCTCTACCTCGAGCTCGGTTACAGCAAGGGCATCATCGACGCGTGTGCGCGGCTCGCCCTGCTGCTCGAAGAGCTCGGCGTGCAGGCCGGAGTCGCCGAAGCCTGGCGCCACGCCGCAACCGAGGCCGACCGCATCAACCACCCCGAGGCGGCCGTCATCCGGTTCCGGCTGGCGCGAGCCCTCATCACGGCCGGGCGCGGTGCCGAAGCCGCCGTCGAACTCGACGCCGTGCTCGAGGCCACCGTGCGGGCGAAGGCGTCAGACTCCGAGCTGAGCGAGGTGCTGTACTGGCTGGGCCACGCCCACCGCGAGGCCGCCGACGACGAGCTCGCCTACTGCTGTTTCAGTGTGGCCCTCTCGCGTGCCGCCGCGGCGACGGATGGCCGGGCCTGCGTCAGGCTCGGCCTCGCCCTTGCCCGGCTGCTGCTCGACGACGGCGACGCCAGCGCGATCGACGTGCTCGTCGAGACGGTAGCGCAGGCCCGCCGCCTCGATGAGCCGTGGGAACTGGTCGACGCCCTGCACCTGCTCGGCCAGGCCCAGTGCGAGTTCGGCGACCCGGGCGGCCTCCGCGCCTTCGACGAGGCGCTGGCCGTCGCCGACCAGCACGCCTTCGACCTCGACGCGCTGCACGCCACGATCACCGACTCCCGCGCCCACGCCCTCGACGCACTCGGCCGCGACGCCGAGGCGCTCGAGACGGCCCGCCGCGCGGCGCGGCTCTACGAACGGCTCGGCGAGCGGTCATCCGCCGGCCTCGCCCACCTCTTCGTGGCCCGCCTGCTCGGCCAGGCCGACCGCCCCACCGAGGCCGTCACCGCCTACCGGCGCAGCGTCGAACTGCTCGGCACCGACGGCCCCACCGCCGCCTTCGTCTCCCGGGAGCTGCGCGCGCTCAGCGCCCCGGCCACCCCAGCCACCCCGACCACCTCGCCCGGATGACGGTGCGCCCGCCCCGGCATGACGGCAGACGCATGGCAGACGCATGGCAGGCGCAACGGAGCCGCGCAGTCACGCGTGGGGCGCACGGCAAGCGCAACAGAACGGCGCAGCCGAGCGCAGCCGGCACTCCGCCGCGCACCTGCACGCGGCACGCGGCACGCGGACCGACGCTCGAACCCTCAGTCGGCCGCGATCTTCGTCGCGCCCGACGACTCCAGCGGCGGCAGCCGCAGGGCCCGCAGCAGCGTCAGAGAGTGCTTGGTCGTCACGATGATGCGTGAGAACTCCGCGTTCTCGAGGTCGATCACGACAGAGGTGCGGGTGCCTTTGATCAGCAGAAAGTCTTTGCCGTCGTGGTACTTCCACGACCCGACGGCGAGCGTCAGCGGCACGGCCGTTCCCGGCGCGCGAATACCGCGCACCCACACCCACGGGTCGTCGGTCAGCACAGCCGACCGGATGTTCTCCAGCGGCACCTCGATGTCGCTTCGCCTCAGCGACAGCAGCTTCTCCGTGCGCGTCAGCCTGATCTCCAGACGATCAGGATGCACGAACAGAACTGCCATGCCTCTAGTCTGCCCGTGAAACCCTCGCAGCGGAACGAGCCGCGCCCGGAAGCGCCGACACGATACGCTCGAGCGCCGCGTCGTCGAGGGCGGCCGACACGAACCAGGCCTCGAACACCGACGGCGGCAGCGACACACCCGCGTCGAGCAGGTGATGAAAGAACGGAGCGTACCGAAACGACTCCTGCCCCTGAACCTCGGCGTACGTTCGCGGACCGCCGATCAACGGCCCGCCGGCGAACTCGCCGAACGCGAAGCTGAACAGGTTGCCCGCCCGCTGCACGGAGTGCGCGACCCCCTCCGCGCTCAACGCGTCTGACACCGCCTTCGAGATGACGGATGCCGCACTGTCGACCTTCGCATACACCTCGTCATCGGCGAGCCGCAGGGTCGCAAGTCCAGCGGCGACGGCCACCGGGTTTCCCGAGAGCGTGCCGGCCTGGTAGACGGGGCCGACGGGGGCGAGGTAGTCCATGACCTCAGCTCGTCCGCCGAGTGCTGCGAGCGGCATGCCCCCGCCGATGACCTTGCCGAACGTGAACAGGTCGGGCTGGTACGGCAGCTCGCCCCCCAGGTCGCGGGCGTCGTCGAGCCCGCCCGCCCCGAACGACCGCCCGCTCACCTCGAGCCCCCACCACCCGGCCGGGCCCACGCGGAAGCCCGTCAGCACCTCGTCCATGACCAGCAGGGCGCCGTTCTCGTGCACGATGCCGGCGAGCGCCGCGTTGAACCCGGGGTCGGGCGCCACCACACCCATGTTCGCCGCCGCCGCCTCGGTGATCACCGCGGCGATCTGACCGGGGTGGGCCGCGAAGACCTCGCGCACCGCGTCGAGCGAGTTGTAGGGCAGCACCAGCGTCTGGGCGGCCGTCGCGGCCGTCACCCCGGCCGACGCCGGCATGGCGAGCGTCGCGAGCCCCGAACCGGCCTCGGCGAGCAGGGAATCCGAATGACCGTGGTAGTGCCCGGCGAACTTGACGAGCAGGTCGCGGCCGGTGAATCCGCGGGCCAGACGAATGGCTGTCATCGTCGCCTCGGTACCGGTCGACACCAGTCGAACCTTCTCGACGGGAGCGACCCCGGCCGCCGTGATGCGCGCCCTAATCGCCTCGGCGAGCTCGGTCTCGCCGGGGGTCGACGCACCGAACGAGAGCCCGCGCGCCGCCGCCTCCTGAACGGCGGCCACGACCTCGGGATGCGCGTGCCCGAGAATCGCCGGGCCCCAGGAGCTGACCAGGTCGACGTATTCGATGCCGTCGGCGTCGGTGACGTGGGCTCCGCGTGCTGACACCATGAATCTCGGCGTTCCGCCGACCGAACGAAAGGCCCGCACGGGCGAATTGACGCCACCCGGTATCGATACGGCGGCCCGCGCGTACAGCGCCTCAGACTCGGTCACGGTGGGTTCCTCGTTCTTCGTTTTCAGCATGAATTACGTGGCAAGCGGGCAGGGCATGTTGTCACGGCAGCGGCTCGCGCAGCGTGCGGGCGATCTCGGGCGCGAAGTACGTCAGCACCACGTCGGCCCCGGCGCGACGGATGCTCGTGACCGACTCGAAGACGGCCCGCTCCCTGTCGATCCAGCCGTTCGCCGCGGCGGCCTCGATCATCGCGTATTCGCCCGACACCTGGTACGCCCACACCGGAACCGGTGACATCGCCGCCACGTCGGCCAGCACGTCGAGGTAGCTCATCGCCGGCTTGACCATGACGATGTCGGCGCCCTGCTCGAGGTCGAGCTGCGTCTCGTAGAGCCCCTCCCGGCGGTTGGCCGGGTCTTGCTGGTACGACTTGCGGTCTCCGCGCAACGATGACCCGACCGCCTCGCGGAACGGCCCGTAGAACGCCGACGCGTACTTCGCCGAATACGCCAGGATGGCGGTGTTCTGATAACCCTCGGCGTCGAGTGCGTCGCGCACCGCCGCCACCTGGCCGTCCATCATGCCCGACAGCCCCAGCAGTTCCGACCCGGCGGCAGCCTGCGCCAGCGCCATGTCGCGGTACCGCAGCAGCGTCGCGTCATTGTCGACCCGCCCCTCGGCGTCGAGCACACCGCAGTGCCCGTGGTCGGTGAACTCGTCGAGGCACAGGTCGGTCTGCACCACCAGCGCGTCGCCGACCTCGGCGACCACCACACGGGTTGCCTCGTTCAGAATGCCGTCGGGGTCGGTCGCTCCCGACCCGATGGCGTCTTTCGCCTCGGGAACCCCGAACAGCATCACCCCGCCGAGCCCCAGGTCGGCGGCCTCGTTCACGGCGGCCCGAACGCTCTCGGTGGTGTGCTGCAGGATGCCCGGCATCGAGCTCAGCGGCCGGGGCTCGGTGCCCTCCCGCACGAAGAGTGGAAGCACCAGCTCGGCGGGGTTCAACCTGGTCTCTGCGACCAGTCTGCGCATCGCCGGAGTGGCCCGCAGCCGCCGCGGCCGCACGATCGGTGCGCCGCCGCGCCCGCCCTCAAGAGAACTCATGCGTTCAACCCTACGCGCCCAGCCGACCCGAAAGCCGCGGGCCGAGGGACGCCCGCCGAGCGCCGCCCCCCGCGCGTCGCCCGTGCGCAAGGCCTATCCCACCGCACTTCGGCACTGCCATTCTGGCGCTATGCCTGTTGCAGCGATCGACTACGCCCATCTCCGTCTCACCGTCACCGACATCACCCGCTCACGCGAGTTCTACGACGCCGTCTTCGGATTCGACGTGCTGGTCGAGGCGCCACCCGCCGACGCCGATGCCGAGACCAAGCGAAAGCTCGCCTTCGTGTTCGGCGGGGTCATCTACAGCTTCGCCGGCGGGGTGCTCGGCCTGCGCCCCGTGGCCCCCGCAGGTGACCGCTATGACGAAGACCGTGTCGGCCTCGATCACCTGAGCTTCGCCGTCGCCGCCCGCTCCGACCTCGACGACGCGGTCGCCCTCCTCGACGAGCTCGGTGTGCCGCACGAAGACGTGAAAGACATCGGCTCGAGCTTCATCCTCGAGTTCCGCGACCCCGACAACATCGCGCTCGAGCTCACGGCCCCGAAGTAGCCGCGAACCTCAGCGCGACTGCAGCGCTGCGTCTACGAGCGACGCGATGAGCGACTCCGCGGTGCGGTCAGCCGCGACCACGTCGACGCGCAGCCCGTAGGAGCGGGCATCCTGTGCCGTCACGGGCCCGATGCACGCCACGATCGTCGATTCGGGCACCGGCCCGAGCTGCAGTTGCACCTGCTCGGCCACGCTGCCCGAGGTCACCAGAATCGCGCGGATCAGCCCTGCGGCGACCTCTTCGCGAATGCTCGGGTCGACCGGCACACCGATGGTGCGGTACGCGATGACCGACTCGACCGAGTGCCCGCGTTTGATTAAGCCGTTGGTGAGCACCGGCTTCGCCAGCTCGCTGCGCAGCGTGAGGATGCGCAGCGCGGCGCCGGCCTCTTCGAACTGTTTCATCTCAGACAGCAGGCCCTTGGCCGAGTTGTCTTCGAGCGGAACCAGGTCGACCTTGTACCCCGCCACCGTCAGCGCGGCGGCCGTCGTCTCGCCCACCGCCGCGATGCGGGTGGACGCCGGCACCACCGCCTCGTGCGCCGACAGCACGTCGACCGTGGTGGCGCTCGTCACCGTGAGCCAGTCGAACGCCCCCGCCGCAAGCCGCTCGAGCGCGCTCTGCAGCGCCGGCGCGTCATCGGTGGGTGCGAAGTTGATCAGCGGAGCGACGATGGGCGTCGCCCCGAACGTGCGCAGGTCGCTGGCGACACCGTGCCCCCACGGCCCGCCGCGCGGCACGAGAACGCGCCAGCCCTGCAGCGGTTTCGGTGTGGGGGAGGTGTTGGTCGAGATCACGAACGGCCTCCCACTTCGGCGAGGTCGGCTGCGCCGTCGTCGAGCAGTTGTGCGGCGAGCTCGCGACCGAGGCCCTCGGCGAGTTCTCGGGCTCGAGCCGAGCCGAGGGTTTCGCGGCCGCTCTCACCGAGCGCACCGAGACCCTCGAGGCCAGCGAGACCTCCGACGTCGCCCACACCGCCGAGCCGGGTAGACCGCGTGCTGCCCAGTTCTTCGTCGCCACCTGCGCTGTAGACCACCGCGGTGAGCGTGAGTTCTGCGCCGTGGTCGCCTTCGGTGACCGTCGCGGTCGCGCCGACGGGAGCCGAGCATCCGGCCTCGAGGCCTGCCAGCACGGCGCGCTCGGCGGTGACAGACAGCCGTGTTCGATCGTCTTCGACGAATGCCAACTCAGAAATGCTGTCCTCCTCGCGCGCTTCAAGTGCCAGTGCGCCCTGGCCGGGTGCGGTCGGCCAGATGGAGAGATCGAAGAACTCGGTGACGGCGTCAAGCCGTGCCAGCCTGGTGAGACCGGCGGCAGCAAGCACCACGGCGTCCAGTTCCCCGCTCGACACCTTTGCCAGCCTGGTGTCGACATTACCCCGAATGTCAACCACAGTTGCATCCGGTCGCAGCGAGAGCAGCTGGGCGACCCGCCGGGGCGACCCCGTGCCGACGCGAAATCCCTCGGGCAGCTCGTCGAGCGTGAGACCGTCGCGGGTGATGAAGGCATCGCGCGGGTCTTCCCTGGTGGGCACGGCGGCGAGCGCCAGGCCGGGGTACGGTGCGGTCGGCAGGTCTTTCAGAGAGTGCACGACGAGATCGCAGTCGCCCGCCATGAGCGCCGCCCGCAGCGCACTGGCGAACACCCCGGTTCCGCCGAGGCTGGCGAGCGATGCCCGTGACACGTCGCCCTCGGTGGTGACGACGCTGATCTGCACCTCGACGCCGGTCAGCCGCGTCAGCTCGGCGGCGATCATCCCGGTCTGGGCGAGGGCGAGCGCACTACCGCGGGTGGCGATTCGTAGGGTTCGAGTCATGACTTTCGTGCGATTCGGGTTGGAGCAGATGTAGAACGCTTACGGGGCGAGCCCCGCCAGCGCCGGTTTGAAGCCGAGGCGAACATTCTCGCAGCAGCCTGAACGGCACACGTCGTACCACGGCCCGAGCTCGGTGAGCGCGGGCCGCTCGGCGGTCGGTACGCCGTTGACCCGTTCGAGCACCAAGTCAATCAGGCCGCTGACGTACTCTTTGTGAACTCCGGGGGTCTGCACGCGAACACTGTACAAATCGTTATCAGCGGCGGTGTCGGTCGCCTCTTTGTCGAGATCCCACTTGACCTCCATGTGGTCACTCACGAACCCCAGGGGAACGATGACGACGGCCGCGATGCCGCGCGCGGGCAGCTCGGCGATCACGTCGTTCACGTCGGGGTCGAGCCATGGCTGGCTGGGCGGCCCGCTGCGCGACTGGAAGACGAGCTGCCACTGCGGCAACGCCGCCCGGCCCACGCCCACGGCCGCCATGACGACCTCGGCGACCGCCCGGTGCTGCGCCTCGTAGGCTCCGCCCGTGCCGAATCCGCGCTCGGGCGGGCCCGACCGGTCAGCGTCGGCCATCGGAATCGAGTGCGTCGAGAACAACACCTCGACCTCGCTGCCGAGGTCGATGCCCGGCCGCGCCTGCTCGATCTCGTCGAAGGCCGCTGCGACCCCGTCGATGAATGGCGCGACGAATCCGGGATGATCGAAGAACTGCCGCACCTTGTCGATCTGAATCGTGCCCTCGAGCCCGGTCTCGGCCAGGGCCCGCGCGTAGTCTTCGCGGTACTGGCGGCAGCTCGAGTACGAGCTGTACGCGCTCGTACCGATGGCGATCAGCTTGGTGAAGCCGCGCTCGTTGGCTTCGACGAGCGCCTCCGGCAGGTACGGGGCCCAGTTGCGGTTGCCCCAGAGCACCGGCAGGTCGATGCCGCGCGATGCAAGTTCGGCTTCGAGTGCCGCCTTCAGTTCGCGGTTCTGTTCGTTGATGGGGCTGACGCCGCCGAACGCGCGGTAGTGGTGGGCGACCTCTTCGAGACGCTCGTCGGGGATTCCCCGGCCGCGCGTGACGTTGCGGAGGAAGGGGATGACGTCATCCTGCCCCTCGGGGCCGCCGAAGGAGGCGAGCAGAATCGCGTCGTAGGCCGTGGGCACCTCCACGTGTTCGGCTCCGGATGCTGCGGCATCCGTTGCGCCGCGAACGATCCTGGCGCTCACTGCAGCACCTCGACGATCTCGGCGGTGGTGATGCGGCGGCCGGTGAAGAACGGCACCTCTTCGCGCACGTGCCGGCGGGCATCCGTCTGCCGCAGGTCGCGCATCATGTCGACCAGATTCAGCAGGTCGTCGTCTTCGAGCGCCAGAATCCACTCGTAGTCGCCGAGGGCGAAGCTCGCGACGGTGTTGGCGAGCGTCGTGCGGAAGGCCGCGCCCTTCATGCCGTGATCGCGCAGCATGGCGCTGCGCTCGGCCTCGGGCAGCAGGTACCACTCGTACGACCGAACGAACGGGTACACCGTGACCCAGCCCTGCGGCGGCTTGCCCAGCATGAACGACGGCATGTGGCGCTTGTTGAACTCGGCGTCGCGGTGCACGCCCATGGCGTTCCACACCGGCAGCAGGCCCTTCAGCAGGGCGGTGCGGCGCAGCTGGCGCAGCGCCCACTGCAGTGTTTCGGGGGTGCCGCCGTGAATCCACACCATGAGGTCGGCGTCGCTGCGGAGGCCCGACACGTCGTACCAGCCGCGGAGGGTCACCTCTTCGCTCTCGACGCTCAGCACGGCGTCGTCGAGCTCTTCGACGATCGACGGAACGTCGTACCCGTCGAAGAACTGCTCGGCGCCGGGGTTGCGCTTGAAGACCGCCCACAGCGTGTAGGCCGTGACGGTGTCGCCGAGCGGCTCGGTGGTGGAGGCGATCGACGACGGCTGCAGCGAGCCGGATTCGGCCGGTGCGGCCGGCGAACCGGCAGCAGCGTCTGCCCGATCGGGAGTCGGGAGTGTCATTGTCTTCTTTCTCGGCCGGTCAGGGCGAACCGGCCCGTCGTACGCCGGGGCGGTGCCGCCGGCGCAGGTGTCTGCCCTAGCGCCGGAGGGCGCGGATGGAGAGCCAGACGGCGCCGCCGACCACGGCTGCGGCGGCCGCGGCTCCGGCGACGAGCACCGCAGGGTTCTCCCGCTTGAGTTCGTCGAACTTGTCGGTGACGCGCTTCGCGGCGAAACGGGCCTGCTTGGGCACGTTCAGTTTGAACTCGATCGCGTCGAGCGTTTCAGAGAGGTCTTTGCGATTCTTAACCACATCGAGCTTGATCTGCTCACGGGTGCGGGTGTCGGCCGGCTTGTCGGGCGCGGGCGACTGGTTCTTCTTGATGCTGGCAGCGGCAGCCTTCGACGCGGCACCGAGGGGTGCGTCGTTCGGTGCACCGGAGTCGTTACTCATGCGTCTCACCCAGCCCCTTCACGGCATTGATGTCTTTCTTGATGCTGGTGATCGACTCTTCGGGCACCGGGGGTATGCCCCTCTTGATCGACAGGTACCCCACGAGAATCAGGATGACCGCGATGATGAAGAGCCCGCCGGCGACGATGAGCGCCGCGAGCCAGCCCGGCAGTGCCGTGGCGATGCCGAGCACGGCGGCGGCGACCAGCACCGCGAAGACGAAGAAGAGCAGGAACAGCGCCGCGGCGATCAGCCCTGCGCCGATGCCGAGCTTGGTGACCCTGCTGATGACCTCGGCCTTCAGAAGCGCGAGTTCGTCTTTGACCAGGGCGGTGACGAGCCCGGGCAGGGCGGTCACCAGCTCGGCCAGCGACTGCCTGGTCTTCGGGTTCTCGGTGTGCGGCCGGGTGCGGCGCGTGGTCGCCGAGCCGCCCGTGCCCGCCGAGCCCGGCGTGGTCTGCTCTGAACTGCGCGTATCAGCCATCAGTGTCTCCGAGCCGTGCGTCTACTCGGTGACCGTCGACGAGACCGGGGGAGTGAGGGGAGCGCCGCCGTCGGAGCCGGTCGTCGCCGCAGGGGCACCGGCGGGGCGGGTGCCGCGCCTGGCGACCACCGTCACCTCGACGTTGCCCTTGTCGAGGCCGAGCAGCGAACCGAGAACCTTGCGGATCTGGTCGGCCAGCTTGCCCGACAGCTTGTCGACCTGCTGGTTGGCGAAGCCCTGCACCTGGCCGACGCCGGCCTGAACGGGCTGAGACGACCAGACCTTGTCAGCGCCTGCTTTGATCTGCTCGTACCGCTGGCGCCCGGCCCTCGAGCCGAGTACGTAGCCCGCACCGAGGCCGACCACGAAAAGCAGCTTTCCGCGCATGATTACTCCGATCAGTCGTTGAGTCGCTTAGAGGTAAATCGTAGCCCTATGCGCTGGCCAGCTGCTGCGCAAGGGCGCGGGCCTTGACGCCTGCTCCGTCGATGACGTAGGCCAGGCCTGTGCCCGAAACCCAGGCGCCGCAGACCTCGAGCCCCGGATGCCCGTGCACCGCCTCGACGAGCGCATCGACCCTGGCGCGGTGGCCCGTCGTAGCGAAGGCCAGCGAGTCACGCCAGTCGGTCAGTGCGAAGCCGCGCACCTGGCCCTGCGTCAGCTCGGTGTCGAGCAGCAGGGCAGCATCACGCAGCGCCTGCTCGAGGGTGATCGCGGGCGGGGTCTGGCCGCCGCGACCGTAGGAGAGGCGCACGACGTGGCGGCCCGGGCCGGCGTCGCGGGCCAGCCAGGGCCACTTGACGGTGGCGTGGGTGAGCGCCTTGGCCGGCACGGCCGTGACGTCTTCGGCGACGAGCACACCCGTTCCCCGCGGCGCGGCGTCGAGCTCGGGGGCGTCGAGCACGAGGGTCGCGAGGGTGACGACGCTCGATCCGGGCCAGCTCTCGGCGCGCGTCTGCCGGGCCAGGTCGGATTCGAGCGAGGCTGCGCCGCTGAGCTTCTCGTCGACGGTGGGCGCGGGCCCGCTGTCGGCGACGGTTCGCAGCAGGGCGAGGGCGGCACGGAAGCCGGCCGCGACGACGACCCCGTGCGACCCGAGCACGGTCTCGTCGGCCAGCACGGTCATCCACTCGGCTGAGCCCGGGGTCTCTGAGGCGACGCGGCGCACGCTCTCGACGCCCACGCCGAACTGGAGGTTGACGCCGAGGCGTTCGCAATCGGCGACGAGCGCCTCGACGAGGCGGTACATGCCGCCGTCGACGCCGCCGACCGCCGAGCCGGGTGCGGGGCGACCTCCGGGCGCGTCACCATCGCCGTTCCTGGCCAAGCCATTGGTGTTCTCCCCGCTGGTGGTCGCGCCGCTGGCCTCATCTCCCGCCGGAGTTCTGCCGTCGGGCGCCTGGCCGCGCCGGGCGATGATCGACATCACGGCGCCCGAGAGCGACCCCTGGTTCGTCATGGCGGTGGTGAGCCCGGGAGCGACGGCGTGAACGTCGACGAGGTCGGGGTGGGCGGAGTGCACGCCTGACACCACCGGCGCCACGAGCCGGTCGAGCACCGCGCGGCCCATCCGCCGGCGCACGAGGTCGCCCAAGTCGGCCTCCTTGCGAACCCGCACGAACGGCAGCACGCGGTCGAGCTGGGCTCGTATCGCGCCGCGCCAGCCCAGAATCACCCGCACGTCGGTGGCGAGGGGTACCCCTGGGATGCCCAACAGGGTGTTCTTCGGCAGGGGAGCGGCGGCGTTCGGCAGCTGCAGCCACGCGCCCCGCGCATCGGGCGAGACGACGCTCTGCCCGAGGCCGAGTTCCGCCAGGAACGCCGCAACTGTGCCTCCGCGCGTGGCGAAGCTCTCCGCCCCGCTGTCGAGATGTATGCCTGCAACGGTATGCGTCGCCACGCAGCCGCCGGCCGTGTCGCCGGCCTCCAGAACCGTCACCGCGAAGCCATCGCGCGCCAGCTGCCGCGCGGCCACCAGCCCGCCGATGCCCGCCCCGACCACGACCACGCTCTTCTTCTGCACGACGGCCCTCGTCAGACTGTGGGGCGGGAGTGCACGAATTCGACGAGACGGGTGAGCACGGCCGGGTCGGTCTCGGGCGGCACGCCGTGGCCCAGGTTCAGCACGTGTGCGGGAGCGGCGGCGCCACGGGCGAGCACGTCGAGCACATGCGCCTCGAGCACCGGCCACGGGGCGGCGAGCAGGGCCGGGTCGATGTTGCCCTGCACGGTCACCGTTCCGCCGAGCCGGCGCGACGCCTCGTCGAGCGGAATGCGGTAGTCGACGCCCACCACGTCGGCGCCCACGTCGTGCATGGCCTTGAGCAGCTCGCCGGTACCCACGCCGAAGTGCACGATGGGCACCGTGCGCGCCGTGTCGCCTGCGGTGTAGGTCAGCCCGTGCACGCTCGACAGCGCGGCAGCCGAGGCCGGGGCGACCTTCGAGCTGTAGTCGGCGAGCGAGAGCGCGCCGGCCCACGAGTCGAACAGTTGCGCGGCGCTCGCGCCGGCCAGGATCTGGGCGCGCAGGAAGGCGCCCGTGATCGTCGCCGTCCACTGCATGAGGTCGGCCCAGGCAGCGGGATCGGAGTGCATGAGGGTGCGGGCCGCGAGGTGATCCTTCGACGGGCCGCCCTCGACGAGGTAGGCGGCAAGCGTGAACGGTGCCCCCGCGAAGCCGATGAGGGGCGTGTCGCCCAGGGCGGCGACGGTCAGCGCGACCGCCTCTGAGATGGGAGCGAGGGCAGCTTCGTCGAGTGTCGGCAGGGCACGAACATCCTGAGCCGTTCGCACCGGATGCGCGAGCACCGGCCCCCGACCGGGAACGATGCTCACGTCGACCCCCGCCAGCTTCATCGGCACCACGATGTCGCTGAAGAAGATGGCCGCGTCGACCCCGTGCCGGCGCACGGGCTGCAGCGTGATCTCGCTCGCCATCTCGGGGTTCAGGCACGCGTCGAGCATCTCGGTGCCGACCCGCAGGTCGCGGTACTCGGGCAGCGAACGACCCGCCTGGCGCATGAACCACACCGGGGTCACGTCGCCGCGCACGCCCTGGTAGGTGGTCACCAGCGGGCTCTCGGATGTTCGGCCGGCGCTGAGCGGATGCTCGGCGGGAAGCGCGCGAGTGTCGCGGGCGAGGTCTGCGGGGCTCTGAGTCACGCTCCCCAGTGTCTCAAACTTTCTGAGCAGTTCTACAGCGCGTCAAATCTGGCAGCAAACGCGATTATGATGATTCGGTGTTGATCTGCCTGACCGCGAGCCATCGGAACGCGAGCTTCACCCTGCTCGAGAAGCTCTCGATCGGTGCACCGACGGTGGCTCCCTCGCTCGTGCAGAACAGCGACTTCATTCAGGGCGCCGTGCTGCTGGCCACCTGCAACCGCTTCGAGGCCTACCTCGACGTCGACGAACCGCTGACCGCGGGCGCCGCCCTCGCCGCCCACGAAGTGATCGAGGCCGTGAGTTCGGCCTCCGGCGTCGATGCCGCCGATGTGAGCACCGCCGTCACCGTGCTGTCGGGCGACGGCGTGGCCGAGCACCTCTTCTCGGTGTCGAGCGGGCTCGAGTCTGTCGTGGTCGGTGAAGACGAGATCGCCGGCCAGGTGCGCCGCGCGCTGCAGACCGCCCGGGTGGAGGGCACCACGTCGTCGGCACTCGAACGGCTCTTCCAGCGGGCATCCCACACCTCGCGCGACGTCAAGACGAAGACGGGTGTCGGCGCGACCGGCCGTTCGCTGGTGCGGCTCGCCCTCGACCTGGCTGAGAGCCGTGTCACCGACTGGGCGCAGGCCCGCGTTCTGCTCGTCGGCACTGGCAAGTACGCCCGGGTCAGCCTGCTCGCCCTGCAGGAGCGGGGCGTCACCGACGTCACCGTCTACTCACCGTCTGCCCGGCTCGCCCCCTTCGCCGAGCGTCACGCGTTGCCGCAGGTGTTCGCCGACGATCTCGTGGGCACACTCGCGTCGAGCGACATCGTCGTCACCGCGTCGCAGTCGCCCACCGTCGTTCTGACCGCCGCGCACTTCGCCGCGGCGACCGCGGTGCCGGATGCCCTGCAGCGCCGCCTCGTGATCGACCTCGGTCTGCCCCGCAACGTCGACGCGGCGGCCGCGCACGTATCCGGCGTCGAACTGCTCGACCTCGAGACCATCAGTCTGCACGCCCCGATCGACGAGTTCAGCGCCACCACCAGCGCCCGGGCGATGGTCGACGAGGCCGCCGCCGAGTTCACCGCGGCCCGCGTCGAGGCGGCCGTGACACCCGCCGTCGTCGCGCTGCGATCGCACTTCTTCGACGTGCTCGACTCAGAGATCGCCCGTGCGCACTCCCGCGGAGACAGCACCCCCGAGACCGAGGCGGCGTTGCGCCACCTCGTCGGCGTGCTGCTGCACACCCCTTCGGTTCGCGCCCGCGAACTCGCCCGAGCCGGCGAGGGCGAGTCGTTCGTCGCGGCCCTGACGGCCCTCTTCGGGGTCGACCCCGCGGCTCCGGTGGCCCCGGTGGCACGCCTGGCGCCTCTCTCCGCAGACCACGACCTCGACGCGGGCGCCGCTCCCGCGGCCGGGTCCGCCTCGGCCTGAGCCGCGGTCAGCCCCGCCTGAGTCCCGGTCGCCCCCGCCTGAGCCCCGGTCAGCCCCGACTGAGCCCCGGCCATCTGGGCTCGCCCCCGGTTCCCACCCCGCGGCGCGCTCCTCCGCCGTCGCGCCGGTTCGTAGACTGGGGGCATGAGCAAAGTCACCGTGCGCGAGCCCCTTCGCACCGAGCGACTCGTGCTGCGGCCGTTCGCCGAGACCGACCTCGATGACGTGTTCGCGTACCAGAGCATCCCCGAGGTCGTCGAGTTCATGCTGTGGGAGCTGCGCAGCCGCGACGAATCGCGCGAACACCTCGCGAGGCGCCTGCCTCTGACCTCGCTCGAGAACGACGGCGACATCCTCGTGCTGGCGGTGGCGCTGCCGGGCGAACCGAGCCTCGACGGCAGCGGGCGCGACCGCGTCATCGGCGACCTGACGGTGTTTCTGCGCAGCGTCGCGAACCGCCAGGCCGAGCTCGGCTGGGCCTTCCATCCCGACTTCCAGCACCGGGGGTACGCCTCAGAGGCCGCGGGCCGGATGCTCGAGTTCGCCTTCACCGAGCTGGATTCGCACCGCGTGACCGCCGACCTCGACCCGCGCAACCACCCCTCGGCCGCACTGGCGCTGCGTCTCGGTATGCGCCACGAGGCGCACTTTCGAGAAGACATCTTCACGAAGGGCGCCTTCGCCGACACCGCGATCTACGCCATTCTGCGTTCGGAGTGGAAGGCGCGCCGCGCCGGGGCGGGCGCGGGAGCCAGCGCGGAGGCGGGAGCGAGCGCAGCCGCGGGAGCCAGCACGGAGGCGGGAGCCAGCGCGGAGGCGGGAGCCAGCGCAGCCGCGGGAGCCAGCGCGGAGGCGGGAGCCAGCGCGGCAGCGGGAGTCAGCGCGGAGGCGGACGCAGGCGCGGGCGCAGACTCGGAGGCGGACGATCCGCACGGAACCGGGTCTGCGGTGCACGGTGGCTGACGCGCAGCCGACCGCTCTGCCCGTCATCCGCGTCGCCGCCGTCGTGCTGTTGCGCGACCGCCGCATGCTCATGGTCACCGCGCGCGGCCGCGGCGTGCTCTACCTGCCGGGCGGCAAGATCGATGCCGGTGAGAGTGCCGCCGAGGCGCTCGTGCGGGAGTGCCGCGAAGAGGTCGCGGTCGAGCTCGACCTGCCGAGCATCCGGGAGCTGTTCACGGTGACGACGCAGGCGCACGGCGAACCCGACGGGCGAATGGTCGCGATGACGCTGTTCGCGGCGACCACGCCCGACGAGCCGGTGCCCTCGTCTGAGGTCGATGCCGTGCACTGGGTCACGACTGCAGACGCCCACCGCTGCCCGCCGGCCGGCGTCGAGACCCTGCGGCGCGTCGCCGCCCTGGGCCTCATCGACTGACCGCCCGGCTCGACTCTGCGCGCCGCCGGTGCTGGCCGCGGCAGCCGCCCGCAACATGAAATACGGGGTGCCAGACCGGATGTCTCGATGGTGCCCCGCGTCTCATGCTGTGGAGGTGAGCGTCGGCCCGGTCTCTGGGTCAGTAGACGTACTCGAGAATGTCGGTGCCGAGGGTGCGCATGCCGTCGAGCACCGCGAGCCGGCCGGTCAGCTCTTCGTCGTTGAACCGCATCGTGACGGCGTAGGCCACGCTCGCCCGCGGGCCGCGCAGCACTCCGGCCTCCGAACGGATGCCCGGGCCGGAGCCCGTCTTGTTCACCAGCAGCAGCCCGTGGTCGGAGTGCAGGTGCATCAGCGGATCGAGGCCGAACGCGCTCGACACCATCGACAGGTCGGAGCCGAGCCCGAGCCAGGCCAGCACCTGCTGGCTGGTGGCCACGTCGACGACCGACCCCTCTGCGAGGTTGCGGAAGAGGGTGGCCAGCTCGCGAGCCGACCCGACGGAGAAGTGCGGCGCGTCGTCTGGCCCGCGGAAGTCGCGCACGGTGTCGAGCAGGAAGGTCTTCGACAAGCCGAGCGACTCGCCCCGGGCCCGAACGGCGTCGAGACCGACGCGGCGCAGCAGAACGTTGGTGGCGAGGTTGTCGCTCGTCGCCCCGACGAGCACCGCGAGGTCGGCGAGCGGCAGCGTGGGCGCCTGCAGGTGCTGCCAGAGCCCCATGTCGGCGGCAGAGTCGACCACCGTTCGCTCGAGCAGCCCATGCGCCGACGGATCGCGCTGGGTCAGTCGCGCCGCGACGTCGATGAGCAGCAGCACCTTGCCGAGCCCGGCGGTGGGCACAGAGAGGTGGTCGTCGATCGAGAACAGCACCTTCTCGCTGGTCACGTCGAGAGCCGACGCCGTGATCTGCACGCCCGACAGCGCCAGCTTCGTCAGCGAGACGAAGCCGCGCCTGAACGTGTCGGTGTCATGCGTCTGTGCCGACCTGCGACCGCTCGGAAGCTCGGGTCGCTCCTGCCGCCGATTCTTGCGCATGGGGTTCTGACCGCCATTTCCTGCTAGGTACTCATTCACTGCACCGCCGCAGCTCTCGGGTGAAGCGCGGCGTTCGTCACCTCACCAGATGGTGACGCGTTCGTCTTCGGGCAACCACAGCCTGTCGCTGTCAGAGACGTCGAACGCCTCGTAGAACTCGCCGATGTTGCGCACGATCTGGTTGCAGCGGAACTCGTTGGGCGAGTGCGGGTCGATCGCCAGGAGGCGGATCACCTCTTCGTCGCGCGACTTCTGCTGCCAGGCCTGCGCCCACGACAGGAAGAACCGCTGGGCACCGGTCATACCGTCGATCACCGGCGGTTCGGCGCCGTCGAGAGAAATCAGGTACGCCTTCCACGCTATGCCAAGGCCGCCCAGATCACCAATGTTCTCGCCGATCGTCAACGCACCGTTCACGTGGTGGTCGGGCACCTGCGCCGGGGCGAGCGCGTTGTACTGCTCGATCAGCGAACCGGTCAGCTTCTCGAAGGCTTCGCGGTCTTCGGATGTCCACCAGTCGGTGAGGCGGCCGTCGCCGTCGAACCGCGAACCCTGGTCGTCGAACCCGTGGCCGATCTCGTGGCCGATGACGGCGCCGATCGCGCCGTAGTTGGCTGCGGCATCCCGCGTCTCGTCGAAGAACGGGTACTGCAGAATGGCGGCGGGAAAGACGATCTCGTTGAAGCCGGGGTTGTAGTACGCGTTGATGGTCTGCGGGGTCATGAACCACTCGTCGCGGTCGAGCGGCCTGCCCACCTTGCCGAGCTCGCGCTGGAACTCGAACTCGGCTGTCGCGCGAACGTTCGCGAACAGGCTCTCGGCGTCGAGCGACAGGGCGGAGTAGTCGCGCCACTTCACCGGGAAGCCAATCTTCGGGGTGAACTTGTCGAGCTTCTCGAGGGCGCGCTTTCGGGTCTCGGGCGTCATCCACGCCAGGTCGGTGATCGACTGGCGGTAGGCCTCGATGAGGTTGGCGACCAGAACGTCCATCGCGGCCTTCGCCGTCGTCGGAAAGTACCGTTCGACGTAGATGCGGCCGACGGCCTCGCCCATCGACCCCTCGACGAGCGAGACGCCGCGCTTCCAGCGATCGCGTAGCGACGGGGTGCCGGTGAGCGTGCGGCCGTAGAAGTCGAAGTTCTCACTCACGAAGGCCGAGGGCAGCAACGCGGCGGCGCCGTGGATCACCTTCCACGCGAGCCAGTCCTTCCACGAGTCGAGGCGGTCTTCGGTGATGAGCGACGCGAGGCCCTCGAGAAAGCTCGGCTCGCGAACGACGACCTCGTCGAGCACCCCGGCGGGGCCGTCGAGCGCGTCACGCCAGAGCGTGAGGGCGCCGGCAGGGGAGGCGTCGGCCGTCGCGCCTTCGTACAGCGCCAGCAGGTCGGCCCAGGCGAGCAGGTTGTAGGTGGCCTGGGCGTCGCGGGTCTTCACGTTGTCCCAGTGCTTCGACGCGATCTCGGTCTCGAGGTCGAAGACGCGCTGGGCGCGAACCGGCGCAGAACCCTCGCCCGCCTCGGCGCCCCGGCCGGTGCCGGCGAGCTCGAACATCCGCTGCACGTGCGCCAGGTAGGCCTCGCGGATGTCGGCGAACTTCTCTTCGCGGTAGTAGCTCTCGTTCGGCAGCGAGATGCCGCCCTGCTCGATGAACACGAGGTAGCGTTCGGGGTTGCCCGGGTCGTTGTCGACGAAGAGGTTGAAGAACCCGCCGACGCCCTGGCGCTCGAGCCGGCCGACGGTGCGCACCAGGTCTTCGACGGTCCCGATGGCGTCGACCAGTGCGAGCTGGCCGTCGATGGGGGTGGTGCCCAGCGACTCGATGAGCTCTTCGTTCATGAAGCTCGTGTAGAGGTCGCCGAACTTGCGTTCTTCGGAGCCCTCGGCGGCATCCTGTGCCTCGACGATGATCTCCTGCACGGCTTTCTCTGCCGCCTCGGCCAGCTGGTAGAAGGAGCCCCAGCGCGCCTTGTCGTCGGGAATCCGGGTCTCGGCGATCCACTTGCCGTTGACGTGCCTGAACAGGTCGTCTTGTGCGCGGATGGCGGGGTCAATGTCGTTCGTGTCGATACCCGATGAGCTCATGCCATCAACCCTACCGACCCGCCTGTGGGGCTGGCTGGGTGCGTCACCACTCGTCGGGCCGGCGCCCGTGACGCCCGCGCCGTGAAGAGGTGCCTACGCTGGAGTCATGCCCGCGAAACCCGTCTTCCAGAAGTGGGAGGGGCATGAGAAGGGCAGTGCGGCGTATCGGCGCCTGCTCGCGGCGCTGTTCTTCGCCGGCATCGCCACCTTCGCGCAGCTGTACTCGCCGCAGGCCGCGCTGCCCGAGATCTCGACCGACCTGGGCATCGGTGCGGCGTCGGCGGCCCTCGTCGTGTCGGCCTCGACCGTCGGGCTGGCCATCGGCGTGATTCCGTGGTCGGTGCTGGCCGACCGGTACGGCCGGCTGCGGTCGATGTCGGTGGCGGTGGTGGCGGCGTCGGTCTTCGGCCTGGCCGTTCCGTTCTCGCCGAGCGTGGAGGTGCTGCTCGCCGGGCGATTTCTCGAGGGAATGATGGTGGGCGGGGTGCCGGCGATCGCCATCGCCTACCTGAGCGAGGAGATCCACCCGGGCCACGCCGCCCGGGCTGCGGGAACCTACGTCGCCGGCACGACGATCGGCGGCCTGCTCGGCCGGCTCGTCGCGGGCCCCGTCGCCGAGCTGCTGTCGTGGCGGGCGGGGGTGTTCACGGTGGCCGTGCTCTGCACGGTCTCGGCGATCGTGTTCATCAGGCTCGCGCCGTCGCCGCGCGGATTCGTGGCACCGCACCTGCGCGAGCCCGAGGCCTCGCCCACGCTGCGCAGCAGGCTGTGGGTGAATCTGCGATCGCCCCAACAGCTGGTGCTGTACGCGCAGGCGTTTCTGCTGATGGGCGGCTTCGTCGCGCTCTACAACTACCTCGGCTTCAGGCTCGGGGCCGCGCCGTTCTGGCTGCCGCCGGCCGTGGTCAGCCTCGTCTTTCTCGCCTACCTCGCCGGAACCTGGTCGTCGGCCAAGGCGGGCGCGCTGGCGAGCCGCGTCGGCCGCCGGGCCGTGCTGCTGGTGTCGATCGTGGTCATGATGGCCGGGGTCGCCCTCACCCTCGCGCCCCTACTCGCGGTGGTTCTGGCCGGTCTGGTGCTCGCGACGGCCGGGTTCTTCGGCGCGCACTCCACGGCCTCGGGATGGACGGCCGCCGCCGCGCACCCCACCGCCCGTGCCCAGGCATCCTCGCTCTACAACCTCGCCTACTACGCCGGTTCGAGCCTGTTCGGCTGGCTCGGCGGGGTGTTCTTCGACGCGGTCGGCTGGAGCGCGACCGCCGCGATGATCGGCGCGCTGGCGCTAGGCGCGGGGCTGCTCGCGGTCGTCGGGCTGACGCCGGGGCGAATCGAGCGCGGCCTGGCGTCGGGGAGCCCGGCGTCGGGGAGCCCAGTGTCAGAGAGCCCTACGTCAGGGCACCCGGCGGCGGGCCGCCCGGAGGCTGGAGCGTGACGCGAGCAGAGCACCGCGAGCTCGACCGAGACATTCTGAAGCTCGCCGTGCCGGCACTCGGGGCGCTGGTCGCCGAGCCGCTCTTCCTGCTCACCGACACGGCACTGGTCGGGCACCTGGGCGAGGTGCCGCTCGCGGCACTGGGCATCGCGAGCGCGATCATCCAGACCGCCATCGGCCTGCTCATCTTTCTGGCCTACGCCACCACCCCGGCCGTCGCCCGACGCCTCGGCGCCGGCGACCGAACCGGTGCCATCAGGGCGGGAATCGACGGCATGTGGCTCGCGCTCGGGCTGGGCGTGGTGGTCGTCGCGCTCGGTCTGATCGGCTCGGGCGCCGTCGTGGGGCTCTTCACGTCAGACCCGCTCGTCGCCGCCGACGCCACCGCCTACCTGCATGTCTCGCTCGCCGGAATCCCGGCGATGCTGCTGGTGATCGCGGCCACGGGCCTGCTGCGCGGCCTGCACGACACCCGCACCCCGCTCGTCGTGGCCGTCTGCGGGTTCGCCGCCAATGCCGGGCTCAACGCGGTGTTCATCTACGGGTTCGGCTGGGGCATCTCCGGCTCGGCCGCGGGAACCGTCGTGGCGCAGTGGGCGATGGCGGCGGTCTACGTGGTGATGGCGGTGCGGGCGGCACGGGCATCCGGCGCCCGCCTGCGGCCCGGGCTCGACGGCGTGGGTTCGGCCGCGAGTTCGGGCGGCTGGCTGTTCGTGCGCACCCTCAGCCTGCGGGCGGCGATGCTCGCGACAGTGGCCGTGGCGGCCACGTTCGGGGTGGCCGAGCTGGGGGCGTTCCAGATCGCGCTGACCCTGTTCTCGACCCTCGCCTTCGTGCTGGATGCCCTGGCCATCGCCGGGCAGGCCATGATCGGGCACGGGCTGGGCGCCGCCGACACGGTGCGAGTCGGGCTCGTCATGCGCCGGCTGGTGCGCTGGGGGCTCGTCTCCGGCGCGGCGCTGGGGGCCGCGCTGACCGTCGTCGCGCCGCTGCTCGGGCCGGTGTTCTCGTCGAGCCCCGAGGTGCAGCGGGCGCTGACCGTCACGGTGTGGGCGATGGCGGCCGGAATCCCCCTGGCCGGCTACGTGTTCGTGCTCGACGGGGTGCTGATCGGCGCCGGCGACGCCCGGTACCTCGCACTCACCGGGCTGGTGAACATCGGCTGCTATGCGCCGCTGCTCGCGCTGGTGCTGCTGCTGCATCCGCCGGGTGATGCCGCGCTGGTGTGGTTGTGGGCGGCCTTCGGCTACGGCTACATCGGCGCCCGGGCGCTCACGCTCGGCCTGCGCGCCCGCGGCACCCGCTGGGTCGTTGCGGGTGCGACCCGCTGACGCCGTGCGCTGACGCCGCGGGGCGGTCGGGTCAGAGGGGGTAGGCGGCCCCGGGCTCGGCCAGAACGATCTGACCGGCGAAGTGGGCGCGGGTGCGGCGCAGGGCGTCGGCTGCATCGAGGTCGTCGGCGAGATGGGTCAGGATGACCGTGTCGACGCCGGCCACGGTCGCGGTGCGACCGGCATCCTCGGGGGTGTGGTGCACGGCGGCCACCCCCAGGGCGTCACGGGCGTAGCCGACCTCGCAGAGCAGCACCGACGACTGCTCCGCCATCTCCACCAGCGAGATGCAGGGGGCAGTGTCGCCCGAGTACGTGAACGTGGAGGTGCCGTCGGCCGGGCCGGGGGCGGCGCCCGAGGCGGGGGAGCGGGTGGCGCCAGAGGCAGCCGGGCCGGGCGCGGCGCCAGAGGCGACCGGGCCGGGCGCGGCGGGCCCCACCACGGTCAGGGCGAAGGCGGGCACTCCGTGCGCGACCGGCCCCCACGAGAGCGCCAGGTCGCCCACCACGGCCTCCCCCCAGCCGCTCAGCTCGACGAACTCGAACACCTCGTGCAGCGCCGGCAGAGCATCCGGCCCCAGGAACTCGGCCAGCCGGTCGACCAGCGCCTCAGGCCCGAAGACACGGATGCGCCCGTGCGGCCGCAGCGCGCTGAACCGCAGCGCGTAGTACGCCACGAGCAGGTCGGCGGTGTGGTCGGCGTGCCGGTGCGAAACGAAGATGGCGTCGAGGTCGGTCAGCGCGAGGTGCCGCTGCAGTTCGGCGAGCGTTCCCGTGCCCGCGTCGAGCCAGAGCGAGGTCGTGTTCTCGCCGATCTTCGACTGCAGCAGGTAGCCCGAACAGGCATTGCCGGGCCGGGGGTACGGGGTCGCGGTGCCGAGAACAGTGAGCTGCATCCCTCTATAGTGCACGCACAGCGCCAGAACCTACGCCGGCACCGGCCCCGACGTACTGCCCACGTGCAGCACCGAGGTGAACGACACGTCGAACGCCGGGGTACCCGCGAGCAGGTCGGTCACGGCACGTCCGGCCGCCCGGCCCTTCTCGGTGGCGGGCTGACGGATGGTCGTGAGGTCGTGGTCGGTGAGCCCCTCGATGCGCGCGCCATCGAAGCCGACCACCGTCACGTCGGCCGGCACCCCCAGGCCGAGAGACTCCGCCGCTCTGATGACCCCGACCGCGAGCAGGTCGCTCTGCGCGATGATCGCCGTCGGCCGGGCATCCGCGGCCCCCGAGAGCAGCGCAAGACCGGCGGCGAACCCCTCATCGCTCGACGAGCCGGCAGCGACGATGCCGCCCAGCTCGGGGTACACCTCGCGCGCGCCCTCGAGCCGGTCGAGCGACACCGCCGTGGTGGCCGCCCCGACGAGCTCAGGCGTGACCGGGCCGCGCTCGCGCACCGACGTCAGCGGCAGCGTCACGGTGGCCACGCGCCGGTGCCCGAGATCGCGCACGAGACGAGCCAGACTCGCCGACGCCTCGCGGTTGTCGATGCTCACCGCGAGCACCCCCTCGAACGCCTGCCCCTCGATCGCCACCATCGGCACGCTGCGCTGCCGCATGATCTCGATCGACCGCGCCAGGTGCGGGCTGCAGCCCATGAAGATGGCCGCGTCGAACACGGCGCTCTGGATGGTCGACTCACCGTCACCCGTCGCCGTCAGCAGAAGCAGACCACTGCCCTCCCCCAGCTCCTGCGAGATGCCGTCGAGCGCGGCGAGCGTCATCGGGTCTCGGAACGAGTTCAGCACCCGGTCTTCGATGATCACCCCCACGATGCCCGAGCGACCCTGCCGAAGCGACCGGGCACGAGGGTCGGGCCCCGAGTAGTTCAGCTCGCGGGCGGCCGCCATCACGCGTTCGCGAGTGGCCGGCGAGATCGAGCCGCCGCTGAAGGCGAGCGAGGCCGTCGAGCCCGAAACCCCGGCCAGCTTGGCCACGTCGGCCAGCGTCGCGCGCGAAGTGGTGGGCGCGTGAGGTTGATTGTGTGCACTCACATCCCATATCGTAGTCGACAGTTGTCGAATCGATTCGATTCAGCCGAGACCGCCCCGAGACCGCCACAGACCGCCACAGACCGCCGCAGGCAGCCTCCGACAGCCTCGGGGCCACGTCGAGACGGCCAGCAGCACGACACCCCGACCACCAGGAACCGCCATGTCCCAGCCCGTCGCCGCACCGCCGGTCGCGCCCCGCCTCATCGCCTGGCGCAACGCCGTCTTCATCATCTTCACGCTCAGCGGCCTGGCGATGGCCAGCTGGGTGGCGCGCCTCCCTGCCGTTCGTGACGAACTGCACCTCGATACGGCATCCGTCGGCCTGGTCATCCTGGGCCTCTCGATCGGTTCGGTGGTCGGCCTCGTCGCCGCCCCCCAGATTCTCGCCAGGCTCGGCCCGCGCCGCGGCATCGTGTTCTCGACCACCCTCACCAGCGCCGGCCTCGCGGGCGTCGCGATCTCGGCCGCCGTGGTGCCGAGCCCCACGCTCGCCACCATCTTCCTCGCCCTGCTCGGCTTCGGACTCGGCTCGCTCGACGTGCAGATGAACGTCGAGGGCGCCGCCAACGAACGCGCCATCGGGCGCACCCTCCTCCCTCTCATGCACGCCTTCTTCAGCCTCGGCACGGTCATCGGCGCCGGCATCGGGGCTGCCGCCTCGGCCCTCGGCATCCCCGTCTCGTGGCATCTGAGCGTCATGGCCGTGCTGATCCTCGCGGTCACCATCGGCGCGGTGCGCTTCCTGCCGCAGACCGTCGACACCGAAGACCCTGCCACCAGCGTGAAGACACCGTTCCGGATGCGCGTGAAAGAGTCGCTCGCCGTGTGGGCCGACACCCGGCTGCTGCTCATCGGCCTGATCATCCTCGGCATGGCGTTCGCCGAGGGCTCGGCCAACGACTGGATCGCGATCGCCACCGTCGACGGCCACGATCAAGACAACACCACCGGCGCCCTCATGTTCGGCGTCTTCGTCGTGGCGATGACGGTCGGCCGGGTCGCCGGAGGCCCGCTGCTCGACCGGTTCGGGCGCGTGCCCGTGCTGCGCGTGTCGGCGCTGATCGGGGCGATCGGCCTGCTCACGTTCATCCTGACCCCGGCCCTCTGGTCGGCCATGCTCGGCGCAGCGCTGTGGGGAATCGGGTCGTCGCTCGGCTTCCCCGTGGGCATCTCGGCGGCCTCCGACGACCCGAAGACCGCCGCCGCGCGGGTGAGCGCAGTCGCGATCATCGGGTACGTGGCGTTCTTGGCAGGCCCGCCGCTGCTCGGCTTTCTCGGCCAGCACTTCGGCATCCTGAACGCCCTGTTCGTGGTGCTCATCCTGCTCGTTCTCGCCGCACTGGCCGCGCCGGCCGCCCGCGAGCGCACCGGCAGATTCGCGAGGCCGTAAACTCAAGCGGTGCGACTTGTCATAGCGAAATGTGCCGTCGATTATGCCGGGCGACTGAGCGCCCACCTGCCGCTCGCCACCCGGCTGCTCATGCTCAAGAACGACGGCAGCATTCTGGTGCACTCCGACGGCGGCTCGTACAAGCCCCTCAACTGGATGAGCCCACCCTGCACCCTCGAGGTCATCGAACCCGACGACGAGCAACAGGATGCCGGCATCACCCAGCTCTGGAAGGTCACCCACGCGAAAACGGCTGATCTTCTCGTGGTGTCGATCCACGAGGTGTTCACCGACACGTCATACGATCTCGGCGTCGACCCCGGTCTGGTTAAAGACGGCGTCGAGGCCCACCTGCAGAAGCTCCTCGCCGAACAGATCGAGTTGCTCGGCGAAGGGCACACCCTCGTTCGCCGCGAGTTCATGACGGCGATCGGCCCGGTCGACATCCTCGCCCGCGACGCGAACGGCGCGGCGGTCGCGGTCGAGCTCAAACGCCGCGGCGACATCGACGGGGTCGAGCAGCTCACGCGCTACCTCGAGCTGATGAACCGCGACCCGCACCTGGCCCCGGTGACCGGCATCTTCGCCGCCCAGGAGATCAAGCCGCAGGCGCGCACCCTCGCCCACGACCGCGGAATCCGCACCCTGCTGCTCGACTACGACGCAATGCGCGGCCTCGACGACAGCGACTCACGGCTGTTCTGAATCTGTTGAGCGCCGCCGCCTCTGCGGCGCTGTGCGATTGGTACCTCTCACCGACGATTGGCCGCTACCACCGCTGAAAGCGACGTGCACGCCGCCGCTTTCAGCCGATGCCGTCCCGGTGAGCGGCGCCACAATAAGCGTCATCTATTGCGGAGCGCCAGCGCTCAACCACAGCGCGAGCACGGCCAGCGGCAGCGTCACGACCACCGCGAGCGCCCCCACCGCGATGAACCGCGGCCACGACACCGTCACGCCGAGCGCGGTGACCCGCTGGTGCCAGAGCAGCGTCGCGAGCGAGGCCCACGGCGTGATCAGCGGTCCGAGGTTGACACCGATCAGCAGCGCGGCCAGCCGAACCGACGAGCCCGCAGCAGCCGGCTCGAGCACCAGGTACGCCGGCAGGTTGTTGATGCCGTTGGCCGAGAGCATCCCGAGCCCGGTGAGCTGCAGCAGCGACCCGAACGACGTGCCCGAGCCGGCCACCGCCGTCACCAGTGTCGACAGCCCGTGCGCCTGCGCCGCGTCGACGATCACGAACAGTCCGGCCGCGATCGCCAGCGGCGACCAGGGCACCATGCGCCAGGTCAGGGGCTCGAACCGCCGGCGCGCCACGAATGCCACCACGAGGGCGGTCGCCCCCGCCGTCGCCGGAATCCACACCGGCAACCCCGACACCAGCAGCGGCAGCAACACCGCCACGACGATCGCGGCGACCACCAGCAGCCGCCGGTCGCGCACCTCGGTCGGCGCCGGCACCTCGTACGACCCGCGCAACCGCCCCCGGAACAGCAGCGACAGCAGCACGGCCGGCACCACGACACCCACCAGCGCAGGCGCCCACACCACTGCCACGAAGCCGGCCGGTGAACCGCCCGACATCTCGGTCGCCGCCAGCAGGTTCGTGAGGTTCGAGATCGGCAGCAGCAGTGACGCCGTGTTCGCGAGCCACACCGTGGCGATGGCGAACGGAATGGGCGAGATTCCCGCGTTCAACGCCAAGAGCACGACCACGGGCGTCACCAACACCGCGGTGGTGTCGAGCGACAAGAAGATCGTGCTCACCGTCGCCAGCACGAGCACGAAGAGCCAGAGCATCCACACCCGCCGGCGCCCCCACGCCGCGAGCCGGTCAGACAGAACGTCGAACAGTCCGGCGTCGGCCGCCAGCTCGGTGACCATCGTGATGGCCACCACGAAACCCAGCACGGGCCCGACTCGCTCGGCCAGCGACTCGGCCGATGAGGGCGGCAGGATGCCCGTGACGATCAGCCCCGCAGCGACCACCACGAGCAGCCCCACGAACGCCCGCCCCGGGGTGAGCCATCGCCGGCGGTCGCTCTCGCCCGTCTCGCCCTCAGCACGCATAACTGTGCACACTACACGCGCCGCGCGTGCCTCGAGAATCGGTACGATCGCGAAAAGCGCCGTTCACACGCGCACCATAGAATTGCGCCAAATGACTAGCTCACCCGAAGCCATCACCCCTGTCGAGAACGAGTCGGCGCCCGTGGGGCCGCACAAGCCGTGGTCGTGCATCCTGTTCGACCTCGACGGCACGATCACCGACTCCGCCCCCGGAATCATCGGGCGCCTCTCCCGCACCCTCATCGCGATGGGGTACCCGGTGCCCGCGCCCGCCGAACTCGTGCACTTCGTCGGCCCGCCCATTCTCGAGGGCTTCGAACTGGTCGCCGGAATGAACGAAGAAGAGGCGCAGAAGGCCCTCATCGTGTATCGCGGGCTGGCCGCGAGCGAGGGTCCGCAAGACGACGCCGTGACGTACCCCGGCATGGTCGGGCTGGTCAGGCAGCTGCACGGCGCGGGCATCCCGCTCGCCATCACCACGTCGAAGTCAGAGGTGCAGGCCCACCGCATCCTCGCCCACCTCGACCTCGAGCACGCCTTCGTGGTCATCACCGGGGCCAGCGAAGACGAGACCCGCAGCGCCAAGGCCGACGTCATCGACGAGGCCCTGACCCGCCTGCGCGCCGCCGACGTCGACCTCTCGCACCTCGTGCTGGTCGGCGATCGCATCCACGACATGGAGGGCGCGGCCGAGCACGGCATCCCGCCCATCATGGTCGAGTGGGGCTACGGGTCACCGGCCGAGGCCGCCGGCGCCATCGCGATCGTGCACTCCGTCGACCAGTTGCGCGACCTGCTGCTCTAGAGCGCCGGCTCCCGGGCGTGGCGTCAGTTGCGCGATCTGCTGCTCTAACGCACCGCCTCCCGGGCGTGGAGTCAGTCGCGCGCGCACTTCGGGGCATCCGCGCACCCTCGAGCAGGCGCGCTTGCGCCGAACTGTGTCATCCGCATCCGCATCCGCGTCCGCATCCGCGCCGGAATCCGTGCCGGCGCTTCAGCCCGTGCGAGACCGCGGCGCCGGAGGCGCTCAGGCCCCGCGCAGCCGCCGTTCGCGAATAAGGTCGGCCGCGGTGACCTGGTGCGTGCGACCCGGAATCATCTTCGCCGTCAGCCCCGCCACCCACACACCGGGGTCGGCGTTCAGCGCCCCGGCGAGCGCCACCAGCGTCGAGAGGCTCGGGTTGGTCTGCCCGCGCTCGATCTTGCCGACGTTCGTGACGTGCATCTCAGACATCTCGGCGACGTCTTCCTGACTCAGCCCGAGCTGCTGCCGCGTCGCCCGAATGCGCTCGCCCACAATGCGCGACGCTTCAGAGTGCGGTTCAGCCATACCTCATGACTACTGGCCGCAATCCTGCACGGCCAGAGCCCGCAGACCCCTTGCTTTTGCACCTCTACCCGTTGTCGACGGATGCTCGCCTGCCCCTCCCCGCTAAACTCCCCTCATGACCGATGAAGACTCCGTGCTCACCCCGCGGCGACCCGCCTACGCCACTCTGCTCTCGTACGGCTTCCTGATCCTCGCGTTCGGACTGCTCGTGCTCACCCTCGGCCTCGTCTTCGCCGCCAGCACGGCGTTCGTCTACCTTCTCGGCGCCGCCATCGCGGCCTTCGGCGGCATGATCGCCGCCTTCGGCGCCTTCTTCTACTACTTCACCCTGCGCACCTGACCCCGTGCGCTACGCCAAGCTTTTGTCACATAATCGAACTTACGTTCGATCACGAATCTGAAGCTGCAGAAACTGCTCTATCAAACCGAAAGCCACTACAGGTTTCGGGAGATCACTCACGACGTCGGGCCGTGGAAAACAGTATTCGAGCCGAATGTCAAAGACATTGCAATTCCAGGTGACCGCATAGCCGCGGCTTGGCCCGAATTCGAACGTGTCACCGGCTCATCGACGTTGGGTTCACCGACGGAGCGACCGCTCGAGAAGTACCGAAGGGTACTGCAAAACGCTCCGCATCAAACTCGTAAGGGCGACGCGGCGGCACTCCTTCGCGAACCCGATTCCCTCGAAGGCCTATCCAGAGAGGCCACCGACGCCCTTCTATGAGCATCCCAATTCGTCGGGGTGCGGTGTACTGGATACCAGACACCGCCGTGCAGTTGCCGCCGACTACGCCGAAGGAGCGTGTTCTCCATCCCCGGCGGCCCTACTTGGTTCTGTCGTCCGATGTAACCAACACTGACGAGTCCTGGCCTGTCGTGAGCGGCTTCCCTCTATCGACGAGCGTCGAGTTTGAGAGCGAGTTCGACGTTCCCGTCCGGGCCGGTCAGGCGCACCTTGCAAGCGACGGATGCGTCCGCGTTCCCCTGCACCAACCCCTCGCGAAGACCGAGTTGCTCGTAGTCAAGCCTGCGTGACTACCATTTCGTAGTCGGCTGCGGCATGAGGGGCATACCGTCTGAAAGGGGAAGGCCCCCGCCCGGGCCTGATGCCCGGCCCGGGGGCCTTCTGCTGGTGCGCGAAGGGGGACTTGAACCCCCACGTCCTCACGAACACACGGACCTGAACCGTGCGCGTCTACCAATTCCGCCACTCGCGCCAACTCAGCGAGATTAGCACCGAATCGCCGAAACCCGAAAACGCGCGAGCCGGCGCTGGCCTGCACGGGCCGACGAGGGCCGGCGGGAGGGCGGCCACAAGCCGCGCCGCGAGCGGTGGCCGAAGGCACAGCGTGCTGACCGGGCATCCGGAGCCGACGCTGAGGTCACCCGAAAGCGGGGGTGCTAGAGTCGCGCCGCAGTCATTTTGCACCTGCGGCCAGTAACATCTGTCTTAGCATTCATGCCGGCACCGTGTGCGAAACGATGCGGGGGCACCGCCTCTGGCACACCGAATATGGGAGACGTGTGGGAATACTGGACAACTTCGAGAAAGGTCTCGAGCGCGCTGTCAACGGCGCCTTCGCCAAGACCTTTCGGTCGGGGCTGCAACCGGTAGAGATCGGGTCAGCCCTCAAAAGAGAGCTCGACACCAAGGCCGCCATTGTGTCGCGCGACCGTATTCTCGTGCCCAACAGCTTCGAGGTGAAGCTCGCCCCGAGCGACTTCCAGCGCATGAGCGCGCTCGGCGTCACCCTCATCGACGACCTCACCGGCATCGTGCAGAAGCATGCGGCCGAGCAGAGCTTCCAGTTCGCGGGCGGCCTGAGCGTGGGGCTCGTCGAAGAGCCGCGCCTGAGCACCGGCGTGCTCGAGATCGCGAGCTCGACCATCCAGCGCGACGTCACCTGGGTTCCGGTTCTGGATGTCGCGGGCAAACGCTACCCGCTGAGCACCGGCCGCACGATCATCGGGCGCGGCCGCGAGGCCGACATCACCGTCGAAGACACCGGGATCTCGCGCAAGCACCTCGAGATCGTCTGGGACGGCAAGCACGCCCAGGCCCACGACCTCGACTCGACGAACGGATCGCAGCTCAACGGTCAGCCGCTCACCCGTGCCATCGTCGAACCCGACTCGGTCATCCAGCTGGGCCGCACGCGCGTGGTGTTCCGCGTTCTCGCCCAGTCGGCGAGCGCCCAGTCGGCGTCGGCCGCGCCCGCCGCGCCGGCAGCCGCTGCGCCGCGCCCCTCCGCTCCGGCGGCCCCACTCCTGCCACCCGTGCCCGCGGCCGCCGCAGGGCACTCGGCCGGCGCCGCTCCCTCTGCCGCGCCCGCTGCACCACAGCCGCCGGCGGCCCAGCCCGTCGCAGCCCAGCCCCCGGCAGCCCAGCCCGTCGCAGCCCAGCCCGGCCGTTTCGCCTCCCCGGCCTCACCCGAGCCCGCTCCCGCCGATGACGACCCGTTCGGCCTGTTCGGCCCCGGCTCGGCCCCGATCCCGGTGCAGGAGCCCGCACCCGCACCCACACCCGCACCCACCGCAGCGCCCGAGGCCGACCGTGAGGCACCCGCCGCACGCCCCGACCCCCCCGCAGAACCGCGGATGCCCGCCCCCGACCGGCGCTCCCCCAAGCCCGCACCCCAGAAGCCTTCGCCCCGCCGAGACGCGGCACGCACGCCGCAACCGTCGAAGCAGCCCGCCCCGCCTCCGGCGCCCCCCCGCGATGACCCCCAGCCACCCGATGCCGGTGGATTCCGGTGGAATCTATGAGCGAGCTCACCCTTCTCATTCTGCGCTTCGGCTTTCTCGCGCTGCTCTGGGTGTTCGTCTTCGTCATCGTGTACGCGATGCGTTCCGACCTCTTCGGCCAGCGGGTGCGCAAGATGCGCGACTCACAGGCCGTTGCGCCCAGTGCGACCGCGGCCGGCCAGCCCGGTGCCTCGGCAGGAGCGGCGGGTGCCAGTGCGTCGGCAGCCGGGCGCGCGCCCGTCGGGGCGGCAGCAGGTGCGGGTGCCGTGGCCGCAGCAGGCGCCGGCGGCTCGGGAGCAACCGGAAGCGCCGCGGGCGCCGCGGGCAGTGCCGCCGCAGCCCCCGCCGGCTTCACAGGCCTCATCGTCGGTGCGGCCGCCACCGCCCAGCCGCTCGCAGAGTCGCACCCGCCCACCCCGCCGCCGCAGTCGAAGGTGCCGGTGTTCACGCCACTCGAGGGCTCGAGTGCCGGCGTGCATCCGCGGGCCACGACCAGCAACGCCCACCGGCTCATCATCACCTCGGGGGTCAAGACCGGCACCGAGATCGCCCTCGGCGTCGACCCGCTCACCATCGGCCGCTCGACCGACTCGAGCGTGGTCATTCGCGACGACTACACGAGTACCCACCACGCCCGCCTGCTGAACTGGAACAACGAGTGGGTCATCCAAGACCTCGACTCGACCAACGGCACGTTTCTCGACGGCAAGCGCGTCACCCAGCCCACCCCTGTTCCGCTCAATACGCCCATCAAAATTGGTGCCACCAGTTTTGAACTGCGGCGCTGACGGCGGGGCAGGTCAGAACAATGGCGTTGGTCACTGAGAGCGCAGCCGTGTCGCACGTCGGCAAGGTTCGCTCGAACAACCAGGACTCGGGATACGCCGGGCAGTCGTTGTTCGCCGTCGCCGACGGGATGGGCGGCCACGCCGGCGGCGACGTCGCCAGCGCCCTCGCGCTGAACAAGCTGCTCGAGATCGACGGCGAGTACAGTTCGGCGGTCGACGCCGAGTTCGCGCTGCAGGAGGCGATCGTCAGCGCCAACGCCATCCTGGCCGAAGCGGTGTACGAGCATCCGGAGCTCACCGGAATGGGCACGACCCTCAGCGCCCTCGTGCGGGTCGGCCACAGCGTCGCGCTCGCCCACATCGGCGACTCTCGCATCTACCGCTACCGCGACGGCAAACTCACCCAGATCACCACCGACCACACCTTCGTGCAGCGGCTCGTCGACAACGGCCGCATCACTGCCGAGGAGGCGAAGGTGCACCCGCGGCGCTCGGTGCTGATGCGCGTGCTCGGTGACGTCGACTCGACCCCCGACGTCGACCTGCAGGTGATGGACACCCGGCCCAACGACCGCTGGCTGCTCTGCTCAGACGGGCTGACCGGCGTGGTCGAGAACGACGACATCGCCAAGGCCCTGGCCGACAACGACTCTCCCCAGGCGGTGGCCGACCTGTTGGTCAAAGAGGCGCTCGACCACGGCGCCCCCGACAACGTGACCGTCGTCATCGTCGACATCAGCGAGTCGTTCACCGGCAGCACCTACATCGCCCAGACGGTGGGTGCGGCATCCCGCCCCATCGCCTATGACGGCATCCAGGGCCGCAAACCCCAGCGCACGCCGGCGGGCTGGCTGCATCCACGCACCACAGGGCTCGCCCAGCCGAGCCATTTCGAGGCGCAGTCCGACGACTATCTCGACGAGCTCATCGACGAAGACCGGCGCCGCAGCCGCCGCCGCAAGCTCACCTGGCTCGTCGGCAGCCTGGTCGTGCTGCTCATCGTGGCCATCGGCCTGCTGATCAGCTACAACTGGACCCAGACGAGGTTCTTCGTCGGCGAGTCGAACGGCAATGTGGCCATCTACCAGGGCGTTCAGCAGTCGATCGGCCCGATTTCGCTGTCGCACGTCTACGAAGACACTGGCATCGCCGTGGGCACGCTGCCGGCCTACACGCAGACCCAAGTGTCGGCGACCATCAGCGCCGACTCGATCACCGCCGCCCAGGCCGTCGTCTCTCGCCTCGAGAACGCCGTCATCACGGGTGTTCCGCCCACCGGCGACCTCACCACGCCGACGCCGACCTCGACCCCAGCGGTCACGGCGCCGGGCGGCTCGCCCCCAGCGACGGCGGTGGCCCCGTGACCGACGCCCTCACCTCCGCCACCCCGGTGAGCACCGCGGATGCCCGGCCGCCGCGGCGCATCCGAGTGCCCGAGAAGCTGCGCAACCTCGAGATCTTCCTGCTGCTGTTCGCCTGCATCATCAACGCCGGCGCGGTGGTCATGGTGCAGCTGGGAGCGCTCGGCTCGATCGACGTCGCACAGCTCGTGCTGCTCGGCGCAGGACTCAGCGTGCTCGTCATCGGCATGCACATCGCGCTGCGGTTCGTCGCGCCGAACGCCGACCCGTTCATCCTGCCGATCGCCACCCTGCTGAACGGCATCGGCATCGCCGAGATCTACCGCATCGACATCGAGCAGGGCTCCACCGGCTGGGACATGACCGCCGAGCGCCAGGTCGTCTGGAGCGCGGTCGCCATCATCATCGCCCTCGTGGTGATCATCGCGCTGCGCAACCACCGCGTGCTGCAGCGCTACACGTACGTGTTCATGGTGCTGTCGGGCATCCTGTTGCTGCTGCCGATCCTGCCGGGCATCGGCCGCGAGATCTACGGCGCCCGCGTGTGGATCGGCATCGGTCCGTTCTCGTTCCAGCCCGGCGAGGTGGCCAAGATCGCCCTGGCCATCTTCTTCGCCGGCTACCTCGTCTCGCGCCGCGACAGCCTCTCGATGGTCGGCCGCAAGGTTCTGGGCATGCGGTTTCCGCGCGCCCGCGACCTCGGGCCGATTCTCGTCATCTGGGCCGCCTCGATGGCGGTCATCATCTTCCAGCACGACCTCGGCACCGCGCTTCTGTACTTCGGCCTGTTCGTCGTCATGCTGTACGTCGCCACCGCGCGCATCAGCTGGGTGATCATCGGCGTCGTCCTGTTTCTCGCCGGCGCGCTGGTGGCGAGCCAGGTGCTCACCTACGTCAGCGACCGGTTCGCCAACTGGCTCAACCCGTTCGACCCGGTGAACTACGACGCGCTCGGCGGCAGCTACCAGCTCGTGCAGGGCCTCTTCGGCCTCGCCAACGGCGGCCTGATCGGCACCGGGCTCGGCCAGGGCAGTCCCGACATCACGCCGCTGGCGCAGAGCGACTACATCGTGGCCAGCCTCGGCGAAGAACTCGGCATGGCCGGCCTGTTCGCCATTCTGTGCCTTTACCTGCTGTTCATCGCGCGGGGCCTGCGCATCAGCTTCGCGGGTCAAGACGACTTCGGCCGGCTGCTCGGTGTCGGACTCACCTTTGTGGTGGCGCTGCAGTGCTTCATCGTGATCGGTGGCGTCACGCGGGTCATTCCGCTGACCGGCCTCACCACCCCGTTCCTCGCCGCCGGGGGCTCGTCGCTCGTGGCCAACTGGATCATCGTCTCGCTGCTGCTGCGCCTGTCAGACACAGTGCGCAGTCAGCCAAGGCTGGTGGTGTAGAGCTATGAACCGTGAACTGAAGCGCGTCACCATCGTCATTCTGGCGATGTTCGCCACCCTGTTCCTGTCGGTGACGACCATCCAGTTCTTCTCGGCGGATGCCCTGGCCAACGATTCCCGCAACGCCCGCACCATCTACGCGAGCTACTCGAAGCAGCGTGGCCCGATTCTCGTTCAGGGCCAGCCCATCGCCCAGTCGGTGCCGGTCGACGACCAGTACAAGTACCAGCGCACGTACACGAACGGTGCGCTGTACTCCGCCGTGACCGGGTACTACACGCTCGACCAGGGTTCGACCGGAATCGAGGCGGCACTCGACGACGACCTGGCCGGCACCTCGGGCTCGCAGTTCCTCAGCCAGCTCAACAGCATCGTGACCGGGCAGAACCCGCAAGGGGCATCCGTCGAACTCACGATCGACCCGAAGGTGCAGCAGGCGGCGTACGACGCGCTCGGCGACCAGCAGGGCGCGGTGATCGCCGTCGACCCGAAGACGGGGCGCATCCTGGCAATGGTCTCGAAGCCCGACTACGACCCGAATGCGCTGGCGGTGCACGACACCGACCAGGTGATCTCCACCTACAACTCGCTGAACGACGACCCGAGCCAGCCGCTGATCAACCGCACGCTCGGCGGCAACCTCGACCCGCCCGGTTCGACGTTCAAGATCGTCACCTCGTCTGCCGCACTGCAGAACGCCGACCTGCCGGGCGACACCCAGCTGCCGAACCTCGCCGGCTACCAGCTGCCGGGCAGCGACCACGTCGTGTCGAACTCGGGCGGCGGAACCTGCGGACCGGGCGACACCGTGTCGATCGAGACGGCGTTCGTGCTCTCGTGCAACATTCCGATGGCCGAGCTGGGCGTCATGATGGGGCAGAAAGACCTGACCGACATGGCCACCGCCTACGGCTACAACTCCGACTTCGACTCACCCATCCCGGTGGAGGCCAGCCAGTTTCCGCCCCTCGAGAACGACCCGGCGAAGCTCGCCCTGTCGTCGTTCGGGCAGTCGGATGTTCGGGCCTCGCCCATGCAGATCGTCGAGCAGTCGATGGCCGTGGCAAACGGCGGCGTCATCATGACGCCGAACCTCGTCGACACGATCTCGGCGCCCGACCTGACGGTGCTGCAGCAGTTCCAGCCGAAAACGCTGAACACACCGATCACTTCTATAACAGCTTCGACACTATCGTCGTGGATGGTCGAGGCGGTCAATTCCGGTGCAGCGACTAATGCAAGAATAGATGGAGTCAGTGTGGCCGGAAAAACGGGGACTGCGGAGAACGGGACGGGTGATCCGTACACTCTCTGGTTCACAGGATTCGCTCCTGCAGACAACCCTCAGGTTGCCGTTGCAGTGGTGGTTCAGAATGGCGGCGGACTAGGCGAATCCGGGTCGGGCAACGAAGTTGCCGCCCCGATCGCCAAGAAGGTACTTGAGGCGGTGCTGAATAAATGAGACCCACAGCAGGGCTCACCTTCGGGGGCAGGTACGAGCTGTCGACCCGTATCGCGATCGGCGGTATGGGCGAGGTCTGGCAGGCTACCGACCTCGTGATCGGCCGCAACGTGGCCATCAAGATCCTGAAAGACGAGTACCTGGGCGACCCGGGGTTTCTCGAGCGCTTTCGGGCCGAGGCGCGGCATGCCGCGCTGGTCAACCACGAGGGCATCGCCAACGTGTTCGACTACGGAGAAGAAGAGGGCAGCGCCTACCTCGTCATGGAGCTCGTTCCGGGTGAGGCCCTGTCGGTCATCCTCGAGCGCGAGCACGTGCTGTCGACCGACCGCGTTCTCGACATCATCGCGCAGACCGCCTCGGCGCTGCAGGCCGCGCACAACGCCGGCCTCGTACACCGCGACATCAAGCCGGGCAACCTGCTGATCACTCCGGATGGCCGGGTCAAGATCACCGACTTCGGCATCGCCCGCATCGCCGACCAGGTGCCCCTCACGGCCACCGGCCAGGTCATGGGCACGGTGCAGTACCTCTCACCCGAGCAGGCCAGCGGCCAGTCGGCCTCGTCGACCACCGACATCTACTCGCTCGGCATCGTCGCCTACGAGTGCCTCGCGGGCAAGCGCCCGTTCAGCGGTGAGTCGCAGGTCGCCATCGCCATGGCGCAGATCAACGACACCCCGCCCGAGCTGCCGATCACGATCGCCGAGCCCGTGCGCAACCTCGTCATGTCGTGCATCGCCAAGAAGCCCGCCGACCGGCCCGCCTCCACCGCCGCGCTGGCCCGTGCCGCCAGTGCGCTGCGCCAGGGCGACGTCGCCCTCGCCGCGGCCGCCGTTCCGGCCGTTCTGGGCGGCGGCACCCTTGCCGCGGCCACCGCCACGGTGCTCATGCCGCAGGCGGCAGACCCGACGCAGGCCACCACCGTGCTCGGCGCAGCGGGTGGAGCATCCGGGCCGCCGACGGTCGGTCTCGTACCGGCCGAGGGCGACCCGGCCGATGCCGAGCCGGTGAAGAAGAAACGCAGCCCGTGGACCTGGCCGCTCATCGTTCTGATCATCATCCTCGCGCTCGTTCTGGTCGGCACCATCGTGGCGCTGGCGAGCAACAACAAGACCAACACCACCCCGACATCGGCACCGGTGACCACCTCGGCGGCACCCACCTCGGCAGCGCCGACGACGCCACCGGCCACCAGCGCCTCGGCGACGGTCGTCGTCAACGAGAAAGACCTGGTCGGCAAGACGTTCGACGAGGCATCCGCCGTTCTGCAGGCGCAGGGCCTCGGCGCCAACCGCGTCACGAAGAACGCCGCGCCGAGCAACGACATGGTCGACGTGGTCTACCAGGCCAGCCCGGTCGGCAACGTCGCGAAGGGCACCACCATCGACCTCACGGTCTACGGTGCCACCGTCGCTCCGCCGGCGCCGACCTCCACGCCCACCGCCACCCCGGCCAAGGTGAGCACCAACGCCACCTTCGTCGTGAGCTGGGCCGCCTACAGCTGCCCGTCGGGCTACAGCCTGTCGAGCTACGACGTGAATCCCGGCGCAGCGACCGTCGCGGTTCCGCCCGGCGCGAACCCTCAGGCCACGCTGATCGCGCCGGCCACCGCGCAGACGATCAACATCTCGTACACGGTGACGTGCACGGCCTCGGGCGCCTCGTCAGGGCTCACCTCGGCCGCGTCGCCCGCGCTCGAGCTGAGCATCACCGCCTCGACGACCCCGACGCCCAGCGCGACGCCCGCCGACAAATAGAAACACGTCGATCATCGCCCGAACCTGGCACCCCCACCGCCAGCCGAACCAGGAGCAGGAGTACCACCGTGACCGATGACAGTCGCCTCCTCGCCGGGCGATACCGCATCGGTGACATCATCGGTCGCGGTGGCATGTCGAACGTGTACGTCGGTCGTGACGAGCGTCTCGGCCGCCAGGTGGCGATCAAGCTCCTCAAGTCATCGCTCGCCGGCGATCCGATCTTTCGCACCCGGTTCCGCCAGGAGGCGCAGGCCGCCTCGCGCATGGCGCATCCGACCATCGTGCGGGTGTTCGACGCCGGTGAAGAGAAGGTCGTCGAACCGGGCGGGGCCGAGGCGATCGTGCCGTTCATCGTCATGGAGTACGTGCAGGGCATCCTGCTGAAAGACCTGATACGCCAGGGGCCGGTCGACCCGGCCGAGGCCGTGCGCATCACCGATGGCATCCTCACCGCCCTCGAGTACTCGCACCGGGCCGGCGTCGTGCACCGCGACATCAAGCCGGGCAACATCATGCTCACCAATTCGGGCCAGGTCAAGGTGATGGACTTCGGCATCGCCCGCGCCATCTCCGACTCGTCGGCCACCGTCGCCCAGACCACCGCCATCCTCGGCACGGCGCAGTACTTCTCGCCCGAGCAGGCGCGGGGCGAGTCGGTGGATGCCCGTACCGACCTCTACTCCACCGGCATTGTGTTGTTCGAGCTGCTCACAGGCCGGGCGCCGTTCCGCGGTGAGACCCCTGTCGCGGTCGCCTACCAGCACGTCAGCGAGGCGCCGGTGGCGCCCAGCTCGATCAACCCGAAGGTCTCGCCCGCGCTCGACCAGGTGGTCGCACACGCCCTCGCCAAAGACCGGTTCGCGCGCTTCCAGAGTGCCGCCGACTTCAAGACCGACCTGCAGATCGCCGGGGCCGGCAAGATTCCGTCGAAGCGGCTGCCGGCCGAAGACTTCCAGGCCTCGCTGTTCGGCGCCCCGCCCACCCTCACCGGCGGGTCGGACTCCGCTCTCACCCAGCTCGCCGGCGACGACGAGTACACGGTGCGAACGCAGTCGCGCCCGCCGGTCATCTGGATCTGGGCCGGCATCGCAAGCGTCGCCGTCATTCTCGTCGCCATCCTGTTCTGGGTGTTCAGCCTGCGCGAGACCTCCATCATGCCGGTGTCGTCACGCCAGGTTCCCGTGGTCAGCGGGCAGACCTACGACAGCGCGAATGCCACACTGCAGCAGCTCAACCTGGTCACCCAGCGGTTCGACAAGAACGACCCCACGATTCCGGCCGGCGAGGTGATCAGCACCGACCCTCCGGCCGGCACCATCGTTCAGCCCCAGACGCTCATCAGCGTGTACGTGTCACTCGGCAAGCAGACAGTGACCCTGCCCGACTTCTCGGGTACCACCGTCGCCGACGCCACGCCCAAGGTCACCGCCCTCGGCCTGCTCGTCGGTTCGACGACCAAACAGAATTCGCCGACCGTTCCGGCCGACGTCATCATCAGCACCACACCGGCCTCCGGTGCACAGAGCTTCGTGGGCGGCACCCTCGACTTCGTCGTGTCGAACGGGCTCGTCACCGTGCCGCTCGTCGTCGGCCAGCCGCTCGACCTCGCCACAAGCACGTTGCAGGCCCAGAACCTCACGGTGACCGCAGAGACCGACACACAGGAGAACTGCGACAAGCTCGTCGGCATCGCCGGCACACAGGTCACCTACCAGTCGATCGACGCGGGTGACGCGCCGCAGGCGTCGGCCATCGACCTCAAGTACTGCAACGGCTGAGCGTCAGGCCGGCTGAGCGGCCTCAGGCCGAGGTCACCAGCGGGCTGAGCATCTTGGCGGCATCCTGTGCCGACGGCAGGCCCGCCGCGGCCAGCCAGTTCGCGAGCATCTGGTAGCCGCCCTCGGTGAGTACCGACTCGGGGTGGAACTGCACGCCGTACACCGGCGCACTCTCGTGACGCAGGCCCATGATCACTCCGCCCTCGGTGCGAGAGGTGACGACCAGCGTCGCCGGTACCGTTCCGTCGACGACGGCCAGCGAGTGGTACCGCGTGGCGAGGAAGTTCTGCGCCACCCCGTCGTAGAACGGGCTGCCGTCGTGCACGATCACTGAGGTCTTGCCGTGCATCAGCTCTTCGGCATTCGTCACCGTCGCGCCCATGGCCTCGGCGATGGCCTGGTGACCGAGGCACACGCCGAGCAGTGGCGTCTGTGTCTGAAGCGCTGCATTCACCATGGCGATCGAGACCCCGGCCTCCGACGGCTTGCCGGGCCCGGGCGAGATCAGCACAGCGTCGTACCCGTCGAGGGCTGCGACTGCGTCGTCGACCGAGAACGCGTCGTTGCGCAGCACGGTTGTCTCGGCACCGAGCTGGTGCAGGTAACCGTTCAACGTGTAGACGAAGCTGTCGTAGTTGTCGATCACGAGTACGTGGGTCATGGGTTAACCGTAACCGGTTGGCTGGGGGTCAGCATCTCGTCTACCCAGGGAAAGACCCATGTCGACAGCAGGAACAGCACCGCCGCCAGCAGAACGAGCAGAATCAGGATGCGTGCCCAGACCGGCCCGGGCAGCACCCGCCACAAGGCTCCATACACGGGTCAGGCCCCCTTTCCACTGATGCCGGCGATCTCGGCCGGCGCCCCCGCGCTGCGCGGAGTGAACGAGTCGAGCACGCCGTACGCGATGATGCGCTCAGACGCGATGTAGAGCGGATTGCAGCTGGTCAGGGTGATGAGCCGATCGGTCGGTGCGGCATCCGGAACCTGCGGAACCTCGCTCAGCACGTCGACCCCGTCGGGGGTCACGTACTCGAGGTTGCGAAAGCGGTAGGTGTACCAGCCGTCTTGGGTCTCGACGTAGATCGGGTCGCCGACCTGAAGTTCGTTGATGTCGATGAAAGGGCTGCCCCAGCCGTCGCGGTGTGCGGCGATCGCGAAGTTGCCCATGTCGCCCGCCATCTGGCTCTGGTCGTAGTGCCCGGCGCCGCCGCCGTTCAGAACGGTCTTCGCGTCGACACCCTGCGAGATGGTGCGCTCATAGTCGGCGCCGAAGCGGGGCACGTATAGAACGGCGAACTGCTTCGTGTCGGCGGGAGCCGCCATCACCACGGGCGCCGAAGCGTTCGTCGTGCCCCCTCCCGCCGCGGCTGTGGGCGGTGTGGTGGCCGACGAGTCGGTCGGGCCGACGGTCGCCGCGCTCCAGCCCTGCGAGAGGCCGCTCGCCTCGTTCGTCTGGGCGTTGTTCAGGGCGATGCCCTGAATCCACAGCTGCCAGCCGAGAAAGAGGAAGACGAGAACGCCGGCGGTGATGAGTACCTCGCCCGCGACGCCGATGACCGAGCGGACGACCGAGCCTGACTTCGGCTTCGCCTCGTGGGCGGGCTGTGCTGCGGCGGCGTGCACAGGCCGGGCCGATACGGCCTGTGCCTCTACCGAGGGCTCCGCGGGCTTGGCGGGCTCCGCGGGCTTGGCGGCACGCTCCTGGGCTGCCCGTTCTTCGGCGGCACGTGCGGCGCGCCGGGTGGGCGGTTGGTCAGAAGATGAGTTTTGCTCTGTCACGGCATCCATAGTACGAGGTCGAGGTGAAGTGTAGCTGGATGACCAACAGGGTACTTCACTCGCCCTCTCGACGGCTGAACAGCATTCCCGGCTAGAATCGTCGGCATGGCCCGCGACAAGACCCGATCCTCCCAGCAAGTAGTGCAGCGCTCGAGCGACGACCAGGCACCGAACCCGGTGTGGTACAAGCCCGTGATGTTCGGCTTCATGCTCGTCGGGCTTGCCTGGATCATCGTGTTCTACGTCAGCCAGGGCACCTTTCCGATTCCCGACCTCGGCAGCTGGAACATCCTCATCGGCTTCGGTGTGGCGTTCATCGGCTTCTTGATGACCACCCGTTGGCGCTAACCGACAATTACACGCGTGTAATTATGCACAGTGTGGAAACTGCTGTGGATAACTTCACTGCCAGAGCGTGAGAGTTCGCTACGGTCGCACCACAGTGAGCACGATTGTCAGCACTGCGAGCGCCGCGAGCAGCAACCGCTGGGTCGTTCGCTGCCGCCGCTGGCCGAACTCGGCATAGATCAGCCCGGTGAGGGCACCGACGACGAGACCGCCCACATACACCTGCCACACGCCGCCGACGATGAACGCCAGCACGAGGTTCAACCCCACCAGAACCAGCAGCTGGGTCATGTTGCCGCCCTGCCTGCGGGCGAAGAAGAATAGCCCGGCGATCAGGCCGAAGATCGCGCCCGTCGCGCCGATGACTGCGGTGGTCGGTGACGCGAGCCACGCGACGGCCAGCGCACCGCCGAGTGCCGACAGAACGTAGAGCAGCGCGAACTGCCATCGCCCGAGCATGGGCTCGAGCAGCCGGCCGAAGATGTAGAGCGAGAACATCGTGAACAAGATATTGATGATGCTCAGCGGGTTGCTCAGCGTGAACGGCGACTGCACGAACGCGTAGGTGAGCATGCGCCACGGCTCGAAGTGGCCGAACGCCGGGTTCGAGTACACCGGTGCGTAGAGCAGGGCCTGGGTGATGCCGAGTGATGGAAAGAAGTTGAGCAGCCAGATCAGCACCGTCACGCCCATGATGCTGTACGTGACCACGGGGGCATCGGATGACCGTACCGAGGCACGGGCGCTGCGGATCAGCCGGGGCGGCCGCCTGTACTGAGGCGTCTTGCGATCAGAGCGGGCGCACTCGACGCAGTGCACCCCCACCGCCGCCTGCACCTGACACTGCGGACAGATCGTCCGCCCGCAGCGCTGGCACAGCACGAAGCTCTGCCGGTCGGGGTGCCGGTAGCAGAAGTTGTCGGGGTTGTAGGGTGCGCTGGTCACGCCTCGGTGACGTCTACACTCTCGATCACGACCGCGTCGAGCGGGCGGTCGTAGGAGTCGGTCGCCACGGCGGCCAGCTTGTCGACGATGCGGCGCGACGAGTCGTCGGCGACCTCGCCGAAGATGGTGTGCTTCGCCTGCAGCCACGGGGTGGGGCCGACGGTGATGAAGAACTGCGAACCGTTGGTACCCTGCCCGCCCTGGATGCCGGCGTTGGCCATCGCGAGGATGTACGGCTGGCTGAAGTCGAGGTCGGGCGAGATCTCGTCGTTGAACCGGTAGCCGGGGCCGCCGGTGCCGTTGCCCAGCGGGTCGCCGCCCTGAATCATAAAGCCCGGAATGATGCGGTGGAAGATGCTGCCGTCGTACAGCTTGGCGGTGGTGGCCGTGCCCGTCTTCGGGTCGGTCCACTCGCGCTCACCGGTTGCGAGGCCGACGAAGTTCTTCACGGTCTGGGGCGCGTGGTTGCCGTAGAGGTTCACGGTGATGTCGCCGAGGTTGGTGTGGAGCGTTGCGACGTGGGTGTGCTTGGCCATGCCTCCAATTCTCACACACGCCGCCCCGCGTTCAGTCAAGGGTCAGGGTAAAGAAAGCCGATAGTCAGCTGGCCAATGCGCGGGGGTCGGCAATAGCATGGCAGGATTGAGTCGAACGCCGTTCTCAGCCGATGGAGGTTTCCAATGAGTCTCACCCGTAAGCGCACGAAGGCGCTCAAGCGCCTGCGCAAGAACGCCGGAGAGCTGTGGCTCGACCAGCAGGAGCTCCTCGCCCGCGCGAACCACGTCGCTAGCGAGGCGAAGCTCCAGGCCGCCGCCCTCACCAAAGAAGAGGTCGTTCCGCGCGTGCAGGCCGCCTCGAACCAGTTCGCTCAGAATGCGGCCCGTAACGTCGCTTCAGCGAAGCACACCGGCGACCAGGTCTACTCCAAGCTCAAGTCCGACGTCTTTCCCGCCGTCGGCGGCAGTGTCGGTTCCGCGGCAGCGGCTCTCGGTATCTCCGACAATTCCTTCGTCAAAGGCGCCCTCGCCAAGCTGCAGCCGCCCGCTCCGGTGAAGAAGGGCCACTCGATCGGCCTGTACTTCGCCATCGCCGCCGGTGTTGTCGCCGCGGCTGGCATCGGTTACGCCGTCTGGCAGACGTTCCGGGCCGACGACGAGCTGTGGATCAGCGAAGACGAGCTCGACACTCCTCCCGCCTCCTGACCGAGACGCAAAAGAGGATCAACCCATCGCGGGTTGGTCCTCTTTTTTGTTGCGGGCAAGAGCGCTTAACAGAAAGAGGCCGACTTCTCGTCGGCCTCGTCGTTTCGCCGGGCGGGCACCGCCCAAACCGTAAACCCGTCGTTTCGCCGGGCGGGGACCGGCGAAACAATAAACACAGTGGAGCCTAGGAGAATCGAACTCCTGACCTCCTGCTTGCAAAGCAGGCGCTCTACCAATTGAGCTAAGGCCCCGTACGTCTACGAAGTGGATTGGTGTGGGGGTACCAGGACTTGAACCTGGGACCTCTTCATTATCAGTGAAGCGCTCTAACCGCCTGAGCTATACCCCCGAGTGGGCCGCTGCGTAAAACGCAACTTTGTTATCTTACCCAATACCTACTTGTTCGTAAAACCGAGCATGACCCCGCCCGTGATCTTCACGGTCAGATTGTAGAGAACCGCCGCAATGGCGCCGAGGGCCGTGATGACGATCACGTCGAGAATGGCCACGATCACCGCGAAGCCCATCACCTGGCCGAGCGACGCGACGTCGTTCAGGTTGAAGTTGCCTTGACCTGCGATCTCGGTCAGCACGCTGTTGATCGAGTTGAACACGCCCGTCTGGTTGAGCAGCGACCAGATGAGGAACGCGGCCACGACGGTGATGATGCCGAGAATGATCGACCAGAGAAAAGACAGCTTCAAAATCGACCAGAAGTCGACGTACACCAGGCGCAGGCGTACCTGCTTGGTCTGCGCGGGGCGAGACGACTTCTTGGCGAGTTTTTCGGCCACATTACTCATCGATCGGTTCCTCTCCGGCATCTGCAGTGTCGTCTGCCGGGGCAGAGTCCTCTGAGACTACGGTTCGTTCGGTGTTTTTGGCCAACGCGATTATGCGATCTTCATCGGCGAATCGTGCGAAGACGACACCCATGGTGTCTCGGCCCTTGGCCGGGACTTCGGCCACGGCAGAGCGTACCACTTTGCCGCTGGCAAGAACCACCAAGACCTCGTCGTCTTCGTCGACGATGAGCGAACCGGCGAGCTCGCCGCGTTCCTCCTGCAGCTTGGCCACCTTGATGCCCAGGCCTCCCCGGCCCTGCAGCCGGTACTGGTCGACCGAGGTGCGCTTGGCGTAGCCGCCTTCGGTGACCACGAATACGAACCCGGCCTCTGACACCACCGAGGCGTCGAGCAGGTAGTCGCCGTCGCGGAACTTCATGCCGATGACGCCCGCCGTCGAGCGACCCATCGGGCGCAGCGCCTCGTTCGACGCCGTGAAGCGAATCGACATGCCGAGCTTCGACACCAGCAGAACATCCGACGTCTCTTCGACCAGCAGCGCCGAGACCAGTTCGTCGTCGTCGCGCAGGTTGATGGCGATGATGCCGCCCGAGCGGTTCGTGTCGTACTCGCTGAGCGCCGTCTTCTTCAGCAGCCCTTCGCGGGTGGCGAGCACCAGGTAGGTCGCCGCCTTGTAGTCGCGAATGTCGAGAATCTGGGCGATCTGCTCGTCGGGGGCGAGCGCCAGCAGGTTCGCCACGTGCTGGCCTTTCGCGTCGCGGCCGGCCTCCTGCAGCTCGTACGCCTTCGCGCGGTACACCCGGCCCTTGTTCGTGAAGAACAGCAACCAGTGGTGCGTGGTCGTGACGAAGAAGTGCTCGACCACGTCGTCGGCCCGCAGCTGGGCGCCCTTGACACCCTTGCCTCCGCGGTGCTGGCTGCGGTAGTTGTCGCTGCGGGTGCGCTTGATGTAACCGCCGCGTGTGACGGTGACGACCATCTCTTCTTCGGGAATCAGGTCTTCGACGTTCATGTCGCCGTCGAAGCCGAACATGATCTCGGTGCGGCGGTCGTCGCCGAACTTCGTGGCGATCTCGGTGAGCTCTTCGACGATGATCTCGCGCTGCCGGGTGGGGCTGGCGAGAATCTCGTGGTACTCGTCGATCTTGAGCTGCAGCGCCGCGGCCTCGTCGGCGATCTTCTGGCGTTCGAGCGCGGCCAGGCGGCGCAGCTGCATGGTCAGAATCGCGTCTGACTGAATCTCGTCGATCTCGAGCAACGCCATCAGGCCGGTGCGGGCGTCGTCGACGGTCTCAGAGCGGCGGATGAGCGAGATGACCTCATCGAGCGCGTCGAGTGCCTTGAGGTACCCGCGCAGAATGTGCATGCGCTCTTCTGCCTCGCGCAGCCTGAACTGGGTGCGGCGAACGATCACGTCGATCTGGTGGGCGACCCACTCGGTGATGAATCCGTCGATCGGCAGGGTGCGCGGAATGCCGTCGACGATCGCGAGCATGTTGGCGCCGAAGTTCTCCTGCAGCGACGTGTGCTTGTAGAGGTTGTTCAGCACCACCTTGGCCACCGCGTCGCGCTTCAGCACGATGACGAGACGCTGGCCGGTGCGGCCCGAGGTCTCGTCGCGAATGTCGGCGATGCCGGCGACCTTGCCGTCTTTCACCAGCTCGGCGATCTTGATCGCGAGATTGTCGGGGTTCACCTGGTACGGCAGCTCGGTGACCACGAGGCACGTACGACCCTGCAGCTCTTCGACGTTGACGACCGCGCGCATCGTGATCGAGCCACGACCGGTGCGATAGGCATCGTGGATGCCCTTCACGCCGAGAATCTGGGCGCCGGTCGGAAAGTCGGGGCCCTTGATGCGCTGGATCAGCGCATCTTGCAGCTCTTCGCGACTCGCGTCGGGGTTCTCGAGGTACCAGATGGCACCCGCCGCCACCTCGCGCAGATTGTGCGGCGGGATGTTCGTGGCCATGCCCACCGCGATGCCGACCGACCCGTTCACGAGCAGGTTCGGAAAACGACTCGGCAGCACGACCGGCTCGAGCGTACGACCGTCGTAGTTCTCGGTGAAGTCGACGGTCTCTTCCTGGATGTCGCGCACCATCTCGAGGGCGAGTGGCGCCATCTTCGTCTCGGTGTACCGGGGGGCTGCGGCGCCGTCGTTGCCGGCCGAGCCGAAGTTGCCCTGGCCGAGCGCCAGCGGGTAGCGCAGGCTCCACGGCTGAATGAGGCGAACGAGAGCGTCGTAGATCGACGTGTCACCGTGCGGGTGGAACTGCCCCATCACCTCGCCGACGACGCGCGCCGACTTCGAGAATGCGCGGTCGGGCCGGTAGCCGCCGTCGTACATCGCGTAGATCACTCGGCGGTGAACCGGCTTGAGGCCGTCGCGAACGTCGGGCAGCGCGCGCCCGACGATGACGCTCATCGCGTAGTCGAGGTACGACCGCTGCATCTCGAGCTGCAGGTCGACCTGCTCGATGCGGTCGGTCGTCGCGCCGCGCGAGTCGGGGGCCTGCTCGTCGCCGGTGGGGGTTTCGTCAGTCATCGTTCTCTATCTGTCGTGTAGTGCGCTGGTTGAGCAGCCCCGCTCTGCGGGGCGTATCGAAACTCGCGACCGCTAAATGTCGAGGAACCGTACGTCTTTGGCGTTCTTCTGGATGAAGTTGCGGCGCGATTCGACGTCTTCGCCCATGAGGGTCGAGAAGATCTCGTCGGCTGCGGCCGCGTCGTCGAGCGTGATCTGGCGCAGCGTGCGGGTGTCTGGGTCCATCGTCGTGTCCCACAGCTCGCGGTAGTCCATCTCGCCGAGACCCTTGTACCGCTGGATGCCGTTGTCTTTCGGGATGCGCTTGCCGGCCGCGGCCCCGTGCTCGAGCAGCGCGTCGCGCTCGGTGTCGGAGTAGACGTACTCGTGCGGAGCGTTCGACCACTTGAGCCGGTACAGCGGCGGCATCGCCAGGTAGACGTAACCCAGCTCGATGAGCGGCCGCATATAGCGGAACACCAGCGTCAGCAGCAGTGTCGTGATGTGCTGGCCGTCGACGTCGGCATCGGCCATCAGCACGATCTTGTGGTACCGCGCCTTGTCGGGGTTGAAGTCTTCGCCGATGCCGGCGCCGAACGCCGTGATCATGGCCTGCACCTCGTTGTTGCCGAGGGCGCGGTCGAGCCGCGCCTTCTCGACGTTCAGGATCTTGCCGCGCAGCGGGAGGATGGCCTGCGTCTCGGGGTTTCGGCCCTGGATGGCGGAACCGCCGGCCGAGTCGCCCTCGACGATGAAGATCTCGCTCTTGGCAGGGTCGCGGCTCGAGCAGTCTTTGAGCTTGCCGGGCATGCCGCCGCCCTCGAGCAGGCCCTTGCGCCGTGTCTGCTCACGGGCCTTGCGGGCAGCCATGCGGGCCTGCGACGCCTGGATCGCCTTGCGGATGATGTCGCGCGCCTGCGTGGGGTTGCGGTCGAACCAGTCGGCGAGTTCGGTGCCGGCCACCTTCTGTACGAACGCCTTGGCTTCGGTGTTGCCGAGCTTCGTCTTGGTCTGGCCCTCGAACTGAGGTTCGGCGAGTTTCACCGAGATGACGGCGGTGAGACCTTCGCGAACGTCGTCGCCGCTCAGGTTCTCGTCTTTCTCCTTCAGGATGCCCTTGTCACGCGCGTACCGGTTCACCAATGACGTGAGCGCGGCACGGAAGCCCTCTTCGTGGGTTCCGCCCTCGTGCGTGTTGATGGTGTTCGCGTAGGTGTGCACGCTCTCGGTGTACCCGTTGGTCCATTGCATCGCGACCTCGAGCGAGATCTTGCGGTCGGTGTCTTCGTTCTCGAACGAGATGACCTCGTCGTGCACCAGTTCGTTCTTCTTGGCCCGGTTCAGGTATTCGACGTAGTCGACCAGGCCCTGCTCGTAGAGGTAGCTGACGACGACGTCTTCGTCACCGCGCTCGTCGGTGAGCGTGATGCGAAGACCCTTGTTCAGAAAGGCCATCTGCTGGAAGCGTGCGCGCAGCGTCTCGTAGTCGAAGTCGACCGTCTCGAATGTCTCGGCGCTCGGCCAGAATGTGGTGGTCGTTCCCGTCTCGGTCGACACCTCGTCTTGCGACAGGGGTGCCTGCGGAACGCCGTGCTTGTAACTCTGGCGCCACACGTGACCCTGGCGGCGCACCTCGACGTCGAGCTCTGACGAGAGGGCGTTCACCACTGATATGCCCACGCCGTGCAGGCCGCCCGACACCGAATACCCGCCGCCCCCGAACTTGCCGCCGGCATGCAGGATGGTGAGCACGACCTCGACGGTCGACTTGTTCTGGCTGGTGTTGAGGTCGACCGGTATACCACGCCCGTTGTCGACCACACGAATGCCGCCGTCTTTGCGCATGGTGACGAGAATGGTGTCGCAGTACCCCGCCAGCGCCTCGTCGACGGAGTTGTCGACGACCTCGTAGACCAGGTGGTGCAGACCCCGCGGCCCGGTCGAGCCGATGTACATTCCGGGGCGTTTGCGAACCGCTTCGAGACCCTCGAGAATCTGGATCGCGTCGGCACCGTATTCGTCTTCGGAGTCAGACTGGTCTAGTGGTGATGTCATAGATTATTTGGCTCCAAAGTAACGAAGGGCGACCCTTTATTCTACCAAATATCGTGATGCAACCGCCGCTTTGGCGGCGATCTGACGCGTTTATTTTGGCAGGGTGACCTGTTTTGCCTTCCTAGCCGTAAGTATCGCGAGGGCCCCGCCCTGGAATTGATCTGGAACCTCTTTTCCAGGAGGGAGCGTCGGGGGCGAGAAAGCGTATCGACTGGATGCCCGCGTCGGGGAACTCGGTGACGATGCGCGTCATGATCATCGTGCGCATCAATCGCAACTGCGTGGCCCACGCCGTGGAATCGCACTGAACGGTCAGAACCGAGTCGGTTATCTCTGTCGGATGACTGTGTTCAGCCGTCTCTTCTCCCGCGATCTGTTTCCACGCGAGCATCAGGTCTGACTTCGCCAGCGAGCGCGACCAGCCCAGGTCGGTAGTCAGGCCATCCATCACCGACGCGATGCCCTTCGGCTCACGTCCCGTGCCGTACGGAACGGTCTCGCCCGCGATGACGACTCGATTGCGCCTGGAGTTGGGGCGTGTGGTCGCCGTATCACCGAAGACGGCTTTGAATCGCAGGTAGACCGAACGCGACTCGGTGCTCGACGCGTCGTCGCCGGTCTCAGCCATGGTGGCTGCCGTCGCCTTCGGGTACCTCGGGTACCTCGGGTACCTCGGGCACCTCGGGCACCTCGGGCACCTCGTCGAGGATCGTTCCCGCCGAGATGCGCACGGTGTGCGCCGTCAGCTGCTCGGGAACATCATCGAACACCGCCGACGTGATCAACACCTGTTCGTAGTCGGCGACCGAGGCGGCGAGCCGACGACGCCGGGCCGCGTCGAGCTCGGCGAACACGTCGTCGAGAATGACCACCGGATCGCCGGTGGCCGAGTCTGAGCGCAGCAGGTCAGCCGACGCCAGCTTCAAACCCAGCGCGAACGACCACGATTCGCCGTGGCTCGCGTATCCCTTTGCCGGCAGTGCGTTGAGCTCGAACAGGATGTCGTCGCGGTGGGGGCCGCACAGCGTGATGCCGCGGTCGAGCTCCTGCCTTCGAACGCGAGCGAGGGCGGCCCGGAACGCCTGTTCGACCTCCACCCGCTCGTAGGGCGACGCGATGGTGGCTGACACTGCCGCGTCGACGGGTGCGGAATCGTCATCGTCGCCCGTGGCACCGAGAATGCTGAGCCGCAGTGACAGTCGCGGCGAGTGGTCGGCGCCGGCCACGGCGAGGTAGGCCGCCTCGACGTGCGGGCGCAACCGTGCGACGAGGGCGTCACGGTCGACGATGATCTCCGACCCCAGGGCGACCAGCCGTTCATCCCAGATGTCGAGCGTCGACAGCTGGGTTCCCCTGACTCCGGACGCCCGTGCCGACTTGAGCAGCGTATTGCGCTGCTTGAGCACCCGCTCGTAGTCGGCCTGCACACCGGCCAGCCGCGGAATGCGCGCAACCAGCAGCTGGTCGAGAAACCGCCGCCGGCCCGACGGATCGCCCCGCACGAGCGCGAGGTCTTCGGGGGCGAACAGTACGCTCGAGAAGTATCGCGGTATCTCCCGTATCTTGACCACCGACCGATTGACCTGGGCGCGGTTGGCGCCCTCGCGGTTGAGCTGCACCTCGACGAGCAGCTCTCGGCCGTCGTTCTCGAGCCGAGCCCTGATGATGGCCGACTGCTCGGTGCTTCGGATGAGCGCCCGGTCGCCCGATACCCGGTGCGAGCCGAGCGTGCTCAGGTAACCGAGCGCCTCCACCAGGTTCGTCTTGCCCTGGCCGTTGCTGCCGACGAAGAGGTTGGCGCCCGGCCTGAGCGATACCTCGGCCGACGCGTAGTTGCGGTAGTCGGTGAGGCTGAGGTGACGAACCAGCATCGTGTGCGGCTAGTCGGCCTTCTTGACCGCGTGGCCACCGAACTGGTTGCGCAGAGCGGCGACGGCCTTCATGGCCGGCGAGTCCTCCTGGCGCGAAACGAAGCGGGCGAAGATCGAGGCGCTGATCGTCGGAACCGGAACCGCGTTGGCGATCGCCTCTTCGATGGTCCAGCGGCCCTCGCCCGAATCGTCGACGTACCCCTCGATGTCTTCGAATTCGGGGTCTTCTTCAAGCGCGAGCACCAGCAGCTCGAGCAGCCAGGAGCGGACGACCGTACCGCGCTGCCAGGCCTTGAACGTGCCGGTCACGTCTTTGATGATGTCTTTCTTGGTGTCGAGCAGCTCGTAGCCCTCGGCGTACGCCTGCATCAGGGCGTACTCGATTCCGTTGTGAACCATCTTGGCGTAGTGCCCGGCACCGACCTCGCCGACGTGCACGAATCCTTCGGCCCGCGGGCCCTCGGGGCGCAGCGCGTCGAAGATCGGCATGGCTCGCTGCACATCTTCGTCACGGCCGCCGACCATCAGGCCGTAGCCGTTCTTCAGCCCCCACACGCCGCCCGAGACGCCGGCGTCGACGAAGTTGATGCCCTTGAGTGCGAGCTGCTCGGCGTGCTTGAAGTCGTCGGTGAACCGCGAGTTGCCACCGTCGATGATGAGGTCGCCGTCTTCGAGAACCTCGGCGAGGTCGGCGATGACCGAGTCGGTGATCTTGCCGGCCGGCACCATGACCCAGACGATGCGCGGAGTCGTGAGTGCCGCGGCCAGGGCGGGCAGGTCTGCGACGTCGGTGACGGCGGGGTTGCTGTCGTAGCCGACGACGTCGATCTTCGCTTCGCGCAGCCTCTCGCGCATGTTGTTGCCCATTTTGCCGAGGCCGATGAGTCCGAGGTTCACAATGATCTCCTAACGAAGCAACAGGTTGGGTTGGAGCAGATACTTGTAGTCATCCGAGCCTGGCTGGTCTTTCGACGACTGGCTGGTGATGAGAACTGGCCCCGGCTTGTTCGGATTGTCGGTCTTCGTGAAGGAGATGCGCACGTATTCCGAGTGCACCGCGCCGAGACCGTCGAGCAAGAACTGGGGCTTCAGGGAGACGACAGTGTCTGTTCCGGTGAGCAGTGCATCGATCGACTCGGAGGCCTGGGCCTGTTCTGACCCGATGGCCTCGAGTGTGACGCCGTCGATGGTGAACGTGAAGCGCAGTGCGGCTTCACGCTCGAGCACGAGTGAGACGCGGCGGGTCGCCTCGATGAGGTCGGCCGTGTTCATCACGGCGTAGTTGTCGACGCTCTCGGGGAAGAGCCGTTTGACGGGCGGGAAGTTGCCCTTGATCAGCAGCGAGGTGACGGTCTTGCGATCGGCTCTGAAAGCGATGAGTTCACGCTCGTCGGTGTTGGTGATGGCCACCGAGATGGTGCCGCTGTTGCCGAACGTCTTGCCGATCTCCTGCAGGGTGCGTGCCGGCACGAGCGCGGTGGCGCTCTCGATGGCAGAGGTGCCCGAATCCCAGTCGATGTTGCGCACGGCCACGCGGTAGCGGTCGGTCGCGACGAGGGAGAGCCTGTTGTCGGTGATCTCGAGCTGCACGCCGGTGATGACCGGGGTCACGTCGTCGCGGGAGGCGGCCACGGCGACCTGGGCGATCGCGGCCGAGAAGTCTTCGGCCTTCAGCAGGCCCGACTCCTCGCTCACGATCGGCAGGCTCGGATATTCCTCGACCGGCATGTTCAGCAGTGTGAACTTCGCCGACCCGGCCGTGACGATGATGTGGGTGTCTTCGGTGTAGAACCGCACCGGCGCGTTGGGCAGCCGGTTCGCGATGTCGGAGAGCAGCCGGCCTGAGACGAGAACGCGACCCGGTTCTTCGACGTCGGCGGTGATCTGCGTCTGCGATGAGACCTCGTAGTCGAACGACGAGAGGGTGAGGCCATCGCCGCTCGCCTCGATCAGCACACCGCTGAGGATCGGCAGTGTCGTTCGCTGCGGCAGGAGCTTTACGGCGAACGATACGGCTTCGCTGAAAACGTCTCTGTTGGCTTGGAACTTCACGCGTCACCTCAGTTTGTACGTAATTGTCGGTCAATGCTATCCGGTAGGCCGGGGTCGTGCGTGTCGTTTCTCGAGCCGGTCTGTCAGCCCCACGAGAAAGTTGCCGACCGGTTAATTGATTGATTAATGATTAATCTTCTTAACCGACGTGGATATGTGCACAACTGGTCGGGATGACCGTAATCGTCTGGGAACTACACGTGTGTGAGTTGTTGAATCGGTGGGGAAACTTCTTGTCATTCGACCTCTGTGCAGAAGATCTCCGTCACGTCGACCCCACAACTCTCCACACCCCATCAACACGTGGCGGTGTGTTATGCACAGGGTTGTGCACACTGTGTGGAAACAGCAGAGAAGGCCTGGTGCGGCCCGGATCGGTGAGTGTCAGACGCCCTTGTAGCGCTGGTTGTGCTTGATTCGCGTGCTGATCTCGGTGACCTGGTTGTAGATCGACCGCTTCTCGGTCATCAGCTTGCCGATCTTGTTGTTCGCGTACATCACCGTAGTGTGGTCGCGCCCGCCGAACAGCTGGCCGATCTTGGGCAACGAGAGGCTGGTGAGCTCGCGACACAGGTACATGGCGATCTGCCGGGCCGTGGCGATGGCCTGTGAGCGTGACGACCCGTACAGGTCGTCGACCGACAGCTTGAAGTACTCGGCGGTGTGCCCGATGATGTCGACCGGTGCGATGACATTGTCGTCGTCGAGCGTGATGAGGTCTTTCAGCACGGTCTGCACGAGCGCCAGGTCGACGGGGTTGCGAGTGAGGCTGGCGTATGCGGTGACGCGGATGAGCGTTCCCTCGAGTTCACGCACGTTCGATGAGACCTTCGAGGCCATGTACTCGAGGATCTCGTCGGGCACCTGCAGTTTCTCGCTCTGGGCCTTCTTGCGCAGGATGGCGATACGAGTCTCGAGGTCGGGCGTCTGCACGTCGGTGATCAGGCCCCACTCGAACCTGGTGCGCATGCGGTCTTCGAACCCGGTGAGGTGCTTCGGCGGCAGGTCACTGGTGATGACGACCTGCTTGTTGTGGTCGTGCAGCGTGTTGAAGGTGTGGAAGAAGGCTTCCTGCGTCTCGGCCTTGCCCTGCAGAAACTGGATGTCGTCGATCAGCAGCAGGTCGATGTCTCGGTAACGCGAATGGAACGCGGCGCCACGGTTGTTCGCGATCGAGTTGATGAAGTCGTTCGTGAACTCCTCGCTGCTGACGTACCTCACCCGAACTCCGGGGTAAAGGCTCATTGCGTAGTGCCCGATGGCGTGCAGCAGGTGGGTCTTGCCGAGCCCCGAGTCACCGTAGATGAAGAGCGGGTTGTACGCCTTGGCCGGCGCCTCGGCCACCGCCACCGCGGCGGCGTGGGCGAACCTGTTCGACCCGCCGATGACGAAGTTGTCGAAGCTGTACTTCGGGTTCAGCCGGGTGTCGTTGTTGCGAAGCGGCCCGACGGTCTCCTGCACCGGTGAGGTGTCGGGGATGACCGGCGGCAGCACTTCGATGATCTCGGCGGGCTGCAGGTATTCGTCTCCGCCGATGTCGGGGTTCACCACCACGGCGAAGTTCGTCACGCCGTACGACTCATCGAGCTTGCCCAGCGCAGACAGTAGCGGAACTCGGATGCGCTGCTCGAGCATCCCGCGCGTCAGGTCGTTGGGTACCTCGAGGTAGAACGATCCGGCCATGATGCCCTTGGGCACGACGAGCCCGAGGAACCCGTGCAACTGCGGGGTGATGCGCTCATCGGTCGACAGTGTCGCGAGCACGGTGCGCCAATTGGCTTCCGGTGAACCGGGATCGTCGGCCAATGGAACTCCTGTCGAAGAGGAATGGTCTTCCTCGTCAAGCGATAAGGAAAATCGAAAGAATTGTGTGACCGCATCCCCACCATCACCGTCACAAACCTAAGGATCTAAGCTAGTGACTGGTACAGGCGAGATCAAGTTCATTGTCGCCCTTCGCCGCGTGTCGGCGGCCGCAGGTGTGTATCGACTGTGGATAATTGATCGTTTGGCTGCGGGCAGTTTGACCATTGGCATTCGAAGCCGTAGTTTTAATCAGTTGACTTGTGTGCACTGGCACACCTAAATATGCTTCCCGGCGCAGATCGCTGGGCCACGGAGACAAATCATGAGCAAGAGAACTTTTCAGCCCAACAACCGTCGTCGCGCCAAGGTGCACGGTTTCCGTCTGCGCATGCGTACCCGCGCCGGCCGCTCGATCCTGTCGGCTCGCCGTCGTAAGGGCCGCACCGAGCTCTCCGCGTAGTTCGTTCCGCAGACTTCGCCGCCGTGCTGGCTCAGCAGTTCCGCGTGACAACAGCAGATGAATACCGTGCTGCTGTGCGTCGGGGCGCCAGATTCGTGTCGGCGAACACCGTCACCTACGTATTGAAGGGTGATGGCAGCCAGAACGATGGTCGCCCCAGGTTCGGGTTCATCGTGTCGAAGCAGGTCGGCATAGCCGTCGTGCGAAATCGCGTTCGCCGGCGTCTGAAGGCGGCCGGCTACGAACTGCTCCCGTCGGTGACGGCGCCAGCCGATGTCGTCGTACGCGTTCTGCCCGCGGGGTCGACCGCGTCGTACGCCCAATTTGCGTCTGAGCTGCGGCGATCGCTGGCGAAGGCCGGGATGCTCGCATGAGTGCGATGCAGATCGGCGCGGCGACAGGGGCGCCGCAGAGCGGCATGGTTCGCCGGCCTGCCGGGCGAGCATCCCTTCTTCTGACGGTGCTGATCGGGCTCTACCTGGTGCCGCGCAACATCGCCGTGCTGCTTCTGCGGGGCTATCGGGCCGTGATCTCACCGCTCTATGGAGATGTCTGCCGGTACTACCCGTCATGTTCGTCGTATACGCTCCAGGCGATACAGCAGCGCGGGCTCGTTCTCGGCGTTCTTCTGGGTAGCTTTCGTATCGTGAGATGCAACCCCTGGTCGGCGGGCGGAGTCGATGACGTCACGCCCGCGCGCCACACCCACTTCCGCGTCACCAGATTCGGTTTCGTCGTAGCCAATAGCCAGAGAGAGGGCTAGCCCGAAACATGAACATTCCCGACTTCATCAGCACCATACTGTGGCCCATCAAGTGGGTGGTCGAACTTCTGCTCGTCGCGTTCCACGGCTTCTGGAGCTTCGTCGGGCTCGACCCCGCGGCCGGCATCACGTGGGTGCTCTCGATCGTGGGCATGGTGCTCGTCATCCGGGCGGCGCTCATCCCCGTGTTCGTGCGTCAGATCAAGAGCCAGCGCAAGATGCTCGAGGTGGCGCCGCAGCTCAAGAAGATCCAAGACAAGTACAAGGGCAAGAAAGACCAGTTCTCTCGCGAGGCGATGTCGCGCGAGACGATGGAGCTGTACAAGCGCACCGGTACCAATCCGCTGAGCTCGTGCTTGCCGCTGCTGCTGCAGATGCCGATCTTCTTCTCGCTATTCTCGGTGCTGAACGACGCGCAGAAGGGCCAGGCCGGCGTCGGTCCGCTCAACGCGGGGCTCGCACAGCAGTTCGGCAATGCGGAGCTGTTCGGCATCGCTCCGCTGCACGAGAGCTTCCAGCAGGCGACCCAGACCGGCGACGTCGCGGTGATGGTGATCGCCGTCGTCATGGTGATTCTGATGACCGGTTCGCAGTTCATCACGCAGCTGCAGATCATGTCGCGCAACCAGTCGCCCGAGGCCAAGAACAGCCCGATGTTCCGGCAGCAGCGCATCCTGCTGTACATCCTGCCGTTGGTCTTTGCGTTCTCCGGCTTCAGCTTTCCGCTTGGTGTCATGTTCTACTGGCTCACGTCGAACCTGTGGACCATGGGCCAGCAGTTCCTGGTCATCCGCAACATGCCCACCCCCGGTAGCGAGGCGGCGAAGGCACGGGAGATCAGGCTCGCCAAGAAGGGCAAACTCAACGTGTCGACGGCTGCCGACGGCAGCATCAACCATGTGGTCATCGAGGCCCCCAAGACGACGCAGCGCCAGCAGCCCGTCGGTAAGAACAGAGCAAAGAAGCAGGGTGAGAAGAAGTGAGTGACGTGAGCGAGATCACCGCCAGCACGGTGCAGGGCGACGACGTCGTCGAGTTCGTCGAGGGTGACGAGTCGGCTGCAGCAGAGACGACGCAGGGCGATCAGCAGTCTGACTCCCCCGCTGCCGTCGACGCCGGGTCGAACGGCGTCGACGAGGGTGACATCGCCGCGGACTACATCGAAGAGCTGCTCGACATCTGCGATCTCGACGGCGACATCGATATCGACACCCGGGGTGGCCGAGCGTACGTCTCGGTGAACTCGTCAGAAGACAGTAATCTTCGGCTGCTGTCGAACCCCGAGACGGTGCAGGCCCTGCAGGAGCTGACGCGCCTGGCCGTGCAGACGAAGACGGGCGCGTTCTCCCGCCTCATTCTCGATGTGGGTGGCAGCCGACAGATTCGTGAGGCGGAGCTCGATCGTCTGGTCTCGGCGTCGATCGACCGCATCGAGGTCGGTGGTGAGGCGTCTGTCGCTCTCGCACCGATGTCGTCGTACGAGCGCAAGGTGGTGCACGACCTCGTCGCGGCACGCGGTTTCGTGTCGGCGTCTGAGGGCGAAGGCCGTGACCGGCACACCGTCATCACCGCACCGTGACCTGCTCTAAATGAGCTTCACTCGTCTTATGCTGCTGTCGACAGCGGTGCAGCGATGATCGACTACGACGAGGTGCTGCGGCAGCTCGAGCCAGAACCAGCCGTCGCGGATGAGCTGTTCGGCGACCGGATTGAATTCGCTCGGCGATTCACCACCAACCTCGCCAGACACGGTGAGGAGTACGGGCTCATCGGCCCCTTGGAGCTGCCGCGCCTATGGACGCGACACGTTCTCAACAGTGCTGTGCTCGCTCCGCTCTTCTCCGAGGGCCGGGTCGGAGATGTCGGCAGTGGCGCCGGCCTGCCCGGCCTCGTGCTCGCCATAGCTCGTCCCGACGTGGAGTTCGTGCTGATCGAGCCGATGGAGCGTCGTGTTAAATGGCTGAACGACCAAGTCGACGAACTCGAGCTGGCGAACGCCTCTGTGGTTCGCGGCCGCGCGCAAGACGTGGGCTTCAAGCCTGGCCTCGATCAGGTGACCGCGCGCGCCGTGAGTGCGTTGTCGAAGTTGATCCCGATGTGTGCTCCCCTACTGCGCCCTGGCGGCCAGCTGGTGCTGATGAAGGGAGCTTCGGTCGACCGCGAGGTCGAGGCGGCCGAGAAGGTGATCCGTCGATTTGGCGTGTCGAACCTTGAGGTGCTGGAGTTGGGAGCAGGCATCCTGCCAGAGTCGACTCGCGTCGTTCGGGCGACTGTGGCCTAGATGTTTCACGTGAAACATCCACGCTGGCGTCTGGATCAGGTCGGCGGCATGTTTCACGTGAAACATCCGAGATTCCCTGCTGCACGGTGAAACAATGTTTCACGTGAAACCCCAGCACAAAGAGAGAGTGTATGACGAACCAATCGCCCAGCTTCGACGAGTCACCTCTCATGCGCGAGATAACCGAACTGGCTCAGCGGCGTAAGGCGGTGGCTCAGGCAGAGTTTCCCCGGCCATCCAAGACTCGGGTCTTCACTGTTGCCAACCAGAAGGGCGGGGTCGGAAAGACGACCACGACCGTCAATCTGGCCGCCGCACTGGCAAAGACGGGAGCGAAGGTTCTGGTCATCGACCTCGACCCGCAGGGCAACGCATCCACGGCGGTCGGAGCCGATCACCGAGCCGAGGTGCCGAGTGTCTACGACATTCTGATTCGCGATGTCGAGATGCAGGATGTCGTACAGAAGAGCCCCGAATTCGAGGGCCTGTACTGCGCGCCCGCCACGATCCACCTTGCGGGGGCCGAGATCGAACTCGTTCCACTGGTCGCCCGCGAGCTACGGCTGCGCGAGAACCTCGACCGGTACCTCGAATACGCCGCGACGACGGAGGAACAGCCGTATGACTACGTGTTCATCGACTGCCCGCCGTCGCTCGGACTGCTGACGATCAACGCGTTCGTCGCCGCGCGCGAAGTGCTCATCCCGATCCAGTGCGAGTACTACGCCCTCGAGGGGCTCAGTCAGCTCCTGTCGAACATCGGGCTCATCGCCAAGCACCTCAACCCGCGGCTCGCCGTTTCGACCATCCTGCTCACCATGTACGACGGCCGCACGCGCCTGGCGGCGCAGGTGGCAGAGGATGTTCGCAACCACTTTCCCGATGAGACGCTCACCGCGGTCATCCCGCGTTCTGTGCGCATCTCCGAGGCACCCAGCTATGGTCAGACCGTGATCAGTTACGACCCGCAGTCGACGGGGTCGCTCTCGTATCTCGAAGCAGCATCAGAAATCGCACGAAAAGGAGCACAGGTACATGGCTAACCCGAAGCGCACAGGACTCGGTCGCGGCATCGGGGCGCTCATCCCGACGGTCGAAGACACCCGCGGCGGCAGCCCGGTCGACATCTTCTTCGCCGAGCGTGGTGAGGGGGAGGCCGAGCTGGTGTCGGTGCCGGGCGCGAAGCTGGCAAGCCTCGACCCTGAGCAGATCGTGCCCAACGCGAAGCAGCCGCGTACGGAGTTCGACGCCGACGACCTCGCCGAGCTCGTTCAGTCGATTCGTGAGGTCGGCGTACTGCAGCCGATCGTGGTGCGCGAGCTGCCCAACGCCAGCGGTGCCGCCGGAGACGCGCGGTACGAGCTCGTCATGGGCGAGCGCCGCCTCCGTGCCAGCAAACAGCTCGGCCTGCCTACCATCCCGGCCGTCATCAAAGACACCGCCGACGAGAACATGCTGCGCGACGCCCTGCTCGAGAACCTGCACCGGTCGCAGCTCAATCCCCTTGAAGAGGCGTCGGCCTACCAGCAGCTGCTTGACGACTTCAGCATCACCCAGGAGGAGCTCGCCGGGCGTATCGGCCGATCGCGCCCCCAGATCACGAACACCATCCGTCTGCTGAAGCTTCCCACAGAGGTGCAGAAGCGCGTCGCCGCCGGCGTTCTGTCGGCCGGGCACGCGCGCGCGATCCTCTCGGTGGTCGACACCGACGAGATGGCGCGCCTCGCCGACAAGATCGTGAACGAAGACCTGTCGGTCCGCGCGGCGGAGGCCGCGGCATCCCGCACACCGAAGGCGCGGCGGGTGCGCCCGACGGCGGGTCGTCGCAACGACCACCTCGACGAGATCGCCGAGCGCCTGGGTGACCGGCTCAACACGCGGGTCAAGGTCGCTCTCGGCGCCACCCGCGGGCAGATCGTCATCGACTTCGCGACGATCCACGACCTCAACCGCATTCTCGCCGAGTTGGGCGACGAGGGATTCGGGCCGTCGTCGGGCGCCCCGAGTTTTCGCTAGGCGGCGTCGCGGATGGCGGCCTCGCCGAGAGCTTCGTAGACCTCGCCGAGGTTCAGCCCGGCAGCGAGAATGCCCTGCGGAACCAGCGACGTCTCGGTGAGGCCGGGCAGAACGTTCGCTTCGAGAAACCACGGGGAGCCGTCGGCGTCGATGATCAGGTCGACGCGCGAGATGTGCCGCAGGCCGAGCGCCACGTGGATGCCCAGGGCGGCGTCGGCGGCCGCGGCGGCCGCCCGATCATCCAGCCGTGCGGGCGTGTAGAACTGCGTCTCACCGGCGTTGTAGCGAGCCTCGTAAGAATAAACCCCTGATCGGGGCACGATTTCGACCGCGGGCAGGGCGAATGGACCTTCGCCGGTGTCGACGACGCCGACCGAGACCTCGGTGCCCAGCACCTTGCGCTCGATGAGAGCCGTCTCGCCGTAGGTGTAGGCGTCGACGACAGCACGCGGCAGGTCGTCGGGGGATTCCACCACCGTGACACCCTGCGCCGAGCCGCCCATCGCGGGCTTGACCACGAGGGGGGTGCCGAGGTGGGCGACCACCCCGCCGAGCACCTGTGAGGCGCCGAGTTCGCGGAACGTCTCTCGGGGCAGCGTGATCGAGTCGGGCGTGGCGAAACCGGCGCGGGCGACGATCACCTTCGCGGTGGGCTTGTGCCAGGCCAGCTGAGAGGCTGCCGACTCAGACCCGACGTAGGCGATGCCCTGAGCGTCGAGCAACGCGCGCAGCGAGCCGTCTTCGCCGCTCGCGCCATGCAGCGCCGGCCACACGATGTCGGGCGAGGTCTCGGCGAGGTAGCTCAGCAGCGACGCGTCGGGCTCACGGATGATCACCCGGTGGCCGCGCTGCAGCAGGCTGTCGGCGACGCGGCGGCCCGAGCGCAGCGACACCTCGCGCTCGTGCGAGATGCCGCCGGCGAGAACGACGACGGTACGGGAGGGCGAAGAATCGGTCATCGTCAATCCATGTCTGGTGGTGGGGCCGAGAAACTCCGGCTCGAACGGATGGTCTGCAGGGGCCCGGTGGCGGCGAATGTCTCGAGCAGGTCGATCTCGCCGTTGATCACCGACGTGAGGCGCCGGATGCCCACCCTGATCTGTTCGGGGGTCGGGTAGCAGAACGACAGCCGCATCTTGTTGCGGCCGCCGCCGTCGGCGTAGAACGCCGTTCCGGGTGTGTACGCGACCAGTTCTTTCACGGCACGGGGAAGCATCTGCTTGGTGTCGAGGTAGTCGGGCAGGGTGAGCCAGATGTAGAAGCCGCCGTCGGGGTTGGTGCGGTGCAGGTCGGGCAGGTACTCAGTGAGCGCGCTGAGCATGGTGTTCTTGCGCTCTTCGTACACGCCGCGGAAGGTGTTGATCTGGGCCTTCCAGTCGGCGGTCTCGAGGTACTCCGAGATGACGAGCTGGCTGAAGGCGCTGGGGCACAGGATGGCCGACTCTGCCGAGAGCACCAGCTTCTCGCGGATGGCGTGCGGCGCGATGGCCCAGCCGACGCGAAACCCGGGTGCGAACGTCTTCGAGAACGAACCCAGGTACACCACGCCCTCGTCTTCGGTGCTGCGCAGCGGGGCAGGCGGCGGGCCGTCGAAGTAGAGCAGGCCGTAGGGGTTGTCCTCCAGCACCAAAATGCCCTCTGACCGGCATATTTGCAGGATCTCGGTGCGGCGTTCTGCCGACAGGGTGACGCCGGCCGGGTTGTGGAAGTTCGGGATCGTGTAGAGGAACTTGATCGCCTTGCCGGCCGACTTCTCTCTCGCGATGGCCTCCCGCAGGGCATCCGGAATCAGACCGTCGTCGTCCATCAGCACGTGCACGATGTCGGCCTGGTACGACCGGAACACCCCGATGGCGCCCACATAGCTCGGCGCCTCGGCCAGAATCACATCGCCCGGGTTGATGAAGAGCTTGGTGACGAGGTCGAGCGCCTGCTGCGAACCGGTCGTCACGATGACGTCGTCGACGCTGCCCCGGATGCCCTCGAGTGCCATGATCTCGAGGATGTGCTCGCGCAGTCGCGGTACCCCCTGGCCCGACCCGTACTGCAGCGCCACAGATCCTTCGTCGCGCATGACGCGGTTCATGGCGGTGGTCACCAGGTCTTGCGGCAGTGCAGAGACGGCAGGCATTCCGCCGGCCAGTGAGACGACCTCGGGGCGCGAGGCGACGGCGAAGAGGGCTCGAACCTCGGAGGCAGACAGGCCGGCGGCCCGGTCTGCGTAGTTGTCGTACCAGGGGTCGAGGTTCGTGCCGGGGTTCGGTGTCGTTTGGCTGCTCACGTGCACTTCCATAAAGAGGCGAAATTACATGCTATCGAATCAGGGGGTAGCGAAAAGGGCCCGGAACCTGTCGGCCCGGACCCTCTTCGTGCGACTGAGCGAGTGTTACGCCAGGTAGTCGGCGAGGTCGTTCTCGAGTGCCGCCTTCGGCTTGGCGCCGATGATGGTCTTGACGACCTCTCCGCCGCGGAAGACCTTCATCGCGGGAATCGAGGTGATCTGGTACTTGGCGGCGATCTGGGGGTTGTCGTCGACGTTGAGCTTCACGATCTTGATCTTGTCGGAGTGCTCGGCGGCGATCTGGTCGAGAATGGGCGAGACGGCGCGGCACGGGCCACACCATTCGGCCCAGAAGTCGACCATGATGGTGTCTTCCGAGTTGATGACGTCGGTGTCGAAGCTGGCGTCGGTCACGGTCTTTGCGTCTGACATTGTGTTCTCTCTTTCACATCTCACTGGTGGAAACGGGTCGTACGAAGGTGGAGCGGAGTGCCGGGGCCGAGCCTGCGAGCGGCCGAGCCGCTCAGCGACGGCTGGCGACGGCCTCGACGAGGCTGACCTCGTGTTCGGCCTCGCGCAGCTCGGCGATGGCGCCGGCTTCGGCCAGGCCCGCGAGGTAGTGCTCGGCGTCGAGCGCGGCGACGGTGCCCGAGGCGGCAGCGGTGGCCGCCTGGCGGTAGGTGTCGTCGATCACGTCACCCGCGGCGAAGACGCCCGCGATGTTGGTCTTCGACGAGCGGCCCGCCACTGCGATGGTGCCGGCAGCCGTGAGGTCGAGCTGCCCGTGCACGAGGTGCGTGCGCGGGTCGTTGCCGATCGCCACGAACAGGCCCTGCACGTCGAGCTGGCTGGTCTCGCCGGTGACGGTGTTCTCGAGCGTGAGGCTCTCGACACTGTTCTCACCGTTGATGCCGACGACGGCCGAGTTTAAGACGAACTCGATCTTGTCGTTCGCGAAGGCGCGCTCCTGCATGATCTTCGAGGCGCGCAGCGAGTCTTTGCGGTGCACGAGGTACACCTTTTCGGCGAACCGGGTGAGGAAGGTCGCCTCCTCCATCGCCGAGTCGCCGCCGCCGATCACGGCGATGGTCTTGGTCTTGAAGAAGAACCCGTCGCAGGTGGCGCACCACGAGACGCCCCGACCCGACAGGCGCTCTTCGTCTTCGAGACCGAGCTTGCGGTAGGCAGAACCGGTGGCGAAGATGACGGCCTGCGCCTCGAACTCGCCACTGTACCCGGTGGAGATCTTCTTGATGTCGCCGGAGAAGTCGACGGCGGTCACGTCGTCGAGCAGCACCTCGGTGCCGAACTTCTCGGCCTGCTCCTGCAGCTTGGTCATCAGCTCGGGGCCCTGGATGCCGTCGGGGAAGCCCGGGAAGTTCTCGACCTCGGTGGTCTTCATGAGCTCGCCGCCTGCCTCGACGCTCGACGCGATGAGCAGGGGCTGCAGACCGGCGCGTGCAGCGTAGATCGCCGCGGTGAACCCCGCGGGGCCAGACCCAATGATGATGATTTGTCTCATCGACAAGCTCCCTGTATGCAGTGACACGTCACCGGCTTTGTTCTTGTGAAGTCTTCAACCAATCCTAACTGCCGCGTATTCCTGCGGGTATTGTGCCTGTGTGGGGCTGTGACGCGGCCGACTCAGGGTGGTAGGGGCAATGGATGTTCGGGTGAGGAGGGTCTACGAAGACCCGCGCCCCGACGACGGCGCCCGCATCCTCGTCGACCGGCTCTGGCCGAGGGGTGTCAGCAAGATCCGCGCACGGCTCGACGAGTGGATGAAAGACATCGCTCCGTCGTCAGAGCTGCGCACCTGGTACGGCCACGACCCCGAGAAGTTCGACGAGTTCGCCGAGCGCTACCGGGCCGAGCTCGACCGGCCGGCATCGGTGCAGTCGCAATCGCTCGAGGTGCTGCGCGCCATGGCGGGCGCGGGTCGGGTGACGCTGCTCACCGCGACTCGGGATGCCGCACTCAGCGAAGCGACCGTGCTGGCCGCGCTGCTCGAGCCCGCCGGGCTGAGCGGAACGACACCGTCGACGGGCGCGGCATGATGGAGGCATGAGCGAAGCCTTCAACCCCGTCGACGGTACTCGTATCGCGTACACCGAGGCGGGGGCATCCGATGGCCGCCCACTCGTGCTCGTGCACGGATCGGGGCTGTCGCGGGCGATCTGGCGCGGCCTCGGCTACGTCGCCGAGCTTCGCGACCAGTACCGCCTGGTGCTGGTCGACCTGCGCGGCCACGGCCTCAGCGGCAAGCCGCACGAGCAGGCCGACTACCGCATGCCCCTGGTCGTCGGCGACCTGCTGGCCGTGCTCGATGCCGCGGGCGTCGAGCGAGCGCACTACTTCGGGTACTCGTTCGGTGCCAGGGCCGGCTTCGCGCTCGCCGAGAGCAACCCCGAGCGCATGCTGTCGTTCATCTCGGCGGGCGGCTCGTTCCGGTCGCCGGGCGGCAGCGTGGGCAGGCTGTTCTTCGAAGACTATGACGCAGCCCTCGGCGGCCCGAACGGCATGCAGGCGTTTCTCGACGGCTGGGAGGCGCAGGCCGGCATCGGCATCGATCACGCCACGAGGGCGGCGTTCCTGGCCAACGATGCCACGGCCATCCGTGCGTACTTCAGGCAGGTCGAGGCCGAACCCGGCATCGACGAGCAGCGGGTCGCCCAGCTGCAGACGCCCACGCTGCTGCTGGCGGGCACACGCGACGGGCGTTCATACCGCGACTCGCAACACGCGGCCGACATCATGCCGCACGCGTCGTTCGTGGCGCTCGAGGGCCGTGACCACGGCTCGACCCTGCGGCCCGCGGCCGGCGTCATCGAGCCGGTGAAGGCGTTTCTGGCCGAGGTGGAGGGCGCGCTCAGGCTCGGCGCGGCCAGGCCGGGCGAAGGGGGTGTCAGCGCGAGCGACGCAGGCGCGCCAGAATCGGCGTGAGGGCGTCACTCAGCTCTGACGAGCGCAGCAGGCGCAGGCTCACGGCGTAGATCGCCGCCATGACGGCTGCGACGACGGCCATGGTGACGATGGCCTGAAAACGGCCAGACATGGCGAACCCGGTGTCGGCCGCCCCGCCGAACAGCAGGAACACCGCGGCGCCGGCGATCGACGCGGGCAGGGCGGCCAGCGCATCCTTTGCGAAACTCTCGACGGTGCGACGGATGCCGCCGCCCAGCTTGCGGTGAATCAGCACAGCGATCAGTACGGTCTGCAGAATGCCGGCCACCGAGAGCACGAGCGCGACCCCGACGCCCACCCACTGCACCGGCACGGAGACCAGCACCAGGAGCGCGCCGACCGTGAACACGACGGCCTGGAAGACGGTGGTGAAGAACGGGGTGCGGGTGTCGCCGAGGGCGAAGAACGCCCGTTGCAGCACGAACAGGATCGAGAACGCGGGCAGGCCCACCAGAAAGGCGATCAGCACGTCGCCGATGGCTGCCGCACCCGCGGTCGACTCGCTCATCACGTGGCCGAAGGGGTAGGCGGCGACGATCAGCACGATGGTCGCCAACACCATCACCACGGTGATCTGCCGGATGCTCGCCGAGACGTCGCGGCGCACGCTGCCCAGCTCGCCGGCAGATGCGCTCTCGCTCATGCGGGTGAAGTAGGCGGTGGCGATCGACACGGCCACGACCGAGTGGGGCAGCATGAAGATCAGCCACGCGTTGCCGAGCACGGCGACCGAGGCGGTGTCGTTCGTCGAGGCGGTGGCGACGACGTTCGTCTCGACGAACCCGGCGGCCGTCGTCACGAGGATCATGCCGAACGACCAGCCCGCGATCTTGCCCGTCGCGCCGAGGTTCACCCCGCGCCAGCGGAAGTCGGGGCGGTAGCTGAGGCCCACCCGGCGCCAGAACGCGAACAGGATGAGCCCCTGCACCGCGATTCCGAGGGTGGCCGTGCCGGCCAGCAGGGCGATCGAGCCCGGGGTCCACCACGAGATGGCGCGCAGGCCGTCGGGGTCGGCGCCGAACAGGGCGATGAACACCCCGAGCCCGGCGAGCGCGATGATGTTGTTGATGATCGGCGCCAGAGTGAACGGCCCGAACGAGTTCTTGGCGTTCAGCACCTCGCCGAGAATCGTGTAGACGCCGTAGAAGAAGATCTGCGGCAGGCACCAGTAGGCGAACGCGGTCGCGAGGTCGGCCTGGTCGGCCGGCAGCGCGTGCGCAGTGATCGAGACGAGAACCGGAGCCAGCGCGGTGGCGATGACGGTGGTGACGGCCAGCGTCAGCAGGGCGATCGTCACCAGCTTGTTGATGTAGGCCTTGCCGCCGTCGGCGTGCAGCGCGCTGCGCACGATCTGTGGCACCAGCACGGCGCTGAGGGCACCGCCGGCCACGATGACATAGATGGTGTTGGGCAGCTGGTTGCCGATGGCGAACGCGTTCGCCGCCGTGAAGACGCCGATGGCCTGCACCAGCACGATGGCCTTCAGAAAGCCGAGGATGCGCGAGGCGATCGTTCCCGCAGCCAGCAGGCTGCTCGACCGGGCGATGCTGCGTTCAGCCATCGCTGCCCGCCGCCTGTTTCGCGCGGCGTCTCTTCAGAATCTGCCGCACCACGCCGAAGACGAGCAGCAGCCCGGCGAGAATGCCGATCACGAGGGTGCCGATGCCCTCCCAGTCGGCGCTCACGTTGATCTCGAGGGGTGCGGCAGAGCTGATCAGCACCCCGTTCTGGTTGTACAGCTGCAGCGAGAGGTCGACCTGGCCGGTCGCCACCACGGCCTTGACCGGCACCTTCGCCGTCTTCTGCGAGTGCGCCTCGATCGTCACCTCGATGCGGTTCGGATCGACCACGAGGCGCGCATTCGACGGCGTCACCTGCAGCGTCACGGTCACCGGCTCGTCGAGGTCATTGCTGATGGGCACCGGCACGTCGCCGTTGGTGGCCAGCAGGTTGACCGTGCTGCCGTCGACGATCTGAACCGACGAGAGCGTGGCGTTCGAGACTTTGTCGTAGGTCTGGATGGCGGTGGCCTGCCCCGCTGGGTCGTCGAGCCACGACTGGTTCAGCACCGCCAGCAGAGTGGCGCGCTGCTTGCCCGTGATGAGATCGGGCTGGTCGATGACCGGTGCGAACAGGTACACCTGCTGCTCGTAGTCGAGCATCGAGTTCACCGCGGCGACCCGGTCTGCCGGCTCAGGGCTGTCGACGACGCTGACACCCGCCGTCTGCGGGGCCGTCAGAACATCGCTGAGCGGCACTTCGGCGGCCCACGGCAGCGCCTCGATGGCGTCGAGGCTGCGCGTGACGGCGAACGACGACGACGGAGCGGCCCGGCCCAGGCTGGCGACGAGCGCGGGAGCCGTCTGGCCCGACTGCGCCGTGATGATGGCGAGCTCGGCCGACACCTCGGCCAGCGCGGCGTCGCGCGGCGCCTCGGTCGCTGCCGTGACGGCCTGCTGCAGGGCATCCGACAGCTCGGCGTCGGCGATGACCACGCTCGACCCGTCGATCTCGGCCGGTGCGTTCGGGGTCGCCGCCGGGTCGGTGGTCTTCACATTCGCAGAGCTGAGGATGCTCGAGGTCAGCCCGTTGGCCGCGAAGTAGGTCAGGTCGCCGCCGCTCACCGTGTCTGCGGCAGGCCAGGCGATGTCGGTGCGGGTGTAGTTCCACGTGGTGAGATCGGCGAAGCTCGGCAGTGTGCCGGCCGCCGGAGTGGGGGTCGGCGTGGGCGCGACGGTCGCGCCCGGCGTGCTCACCGGCGGCGCCACCTGGCCCGGCAGCGAGAACGGGTCGGGGGAGGGCAGGCTCTGGAAGTTAGCCGGGTTCAGTGCGTAGTCGAACGAGGTGGGGGCCAGCAGGGTGGGCAGGTTCGCCTGGTGCTGAATCGAGAGGTCGGCGTCGGCGTAGCCCAGCGCGAAGGTCGGGTTCGAGGCGGCCGCCAGCTTGGCGAGCCAGTCGAGCGCAGACTGCGGCGCGGCGGTGCCCAGGGCCCTGATCGAGACGATGACCATGGGGTCGATGGCGAGGGTGACGGGCCGGCCGATGACGGCGTCGAGCTTGCTGCTGAGCACGCCGTTCGGCGCGGTGGCGGCGGCCAGGTCGGTCGCCGTGAGCACCCCCGACACCCCGGGTGCGACCGTGAGCGGCATGATCATTCCAACGGTCGCGCCGCTCGCGGGCGCGCCGACCGACCAGGTCACCACGCTGGTGGCCAGAAGGGCGACGGCACCCGCGGCACCCGTGGCCTCGATGCCGTAGGCACCCCAGGCGTTCAGCCCGAGCTGGGCCGCCGGCAAGGCGGTTCGCAGGGTGGCCGTCTGGCCGGCGCCCACGGCAGGGCTCGTCACGTCGACGGCGATCGAGTCGGCGGCCTGGGTGGCCGGGGCGGCGGTCAACCATGCGGTGAGGCCGGCGCGGGTCGAGAGCCGTGTTCTGTCGAGCCACACATGCACCGCGGTGGCGGGCACGGTGTCGGCGGTGTTGTTCGTGATCGTGACCGTGAGCCCCAGGTCTTGCCCCGTCGACAGGGTTCCGCCGTTGTCGGGCGCCAGGGCGAGGTCGACGGTGCCGGGGGTGGCCGAGGCGGTGCCGGTGCCCGCGCCCGTGCCGTCGTCACCGGTGGAGGTGGGGCTGGGGGTGTTGTCGGCGCGCGCGGCGGGGGCGCCGGGCATCCCGAGCACAGCGATCAGTACGAGGGTGAGCACGGCAGCGAAGAACGATGCGAAGGTGCGACCGGAACGAGCGCGGACGCCCGAAATCACCGACCGCTCCATATCTGCGATTGTACGGTGTCACGGCTGGGCGCCCGCTCGGCCGCTCCGGCGAGGCTCGGGCTGCCGTAAAGTGTCACCGGTGCAATCGGTAGCTGAATCTCTGAAGGCCCTGGCCGAACTGGCGGGCCGACCGCCGGTCTCGGTGGTCGCCGCGGCGTTCGCGGCAGCCGGCCACGAGCTCGCCCTGGTCGGCGGGCCCGTTCGCGACGCCTTTCTCGGCCGCCCCGTGCACGATCTCGACCTGACCACCGATGCGACCCCCGACGAGATCCTCGCCATCGTCGCGCCCCTCGCCGACGCCCACTGGGACATCGGCCGTGCGTTCGGCACCATCGGCGCGCGCATCGGCGGCGAGACCGTCGAGATCACCACCTACCGGGCAGACGTCTACGACCAGGTCACCCGCAAGCCCTCCGTCGAATTCGGCACCTCGCTCGAGGCCGACCTGCTGCGCCGCGACTTCACGGTGAACGCGCTGGCGTTGAAGCTGCCCGAGCAGGTGCTGGTCGACCCGTCGGGCGGCATGGACGATCTGCTGGCCGGAACCCTGCGCACCCCCTCGACGCCCGAGGTGTCGTTCGGCGACGACCCCCTGCGCATGCTGCGGGCCGTGCGCTTCACCGCCCAGCTCGGCTTCGAGACAGACGACGAGACTCGCGCGGCGCTCACCGACATGGCCGCGCGCATCGAGAACATCTCGGCCGAGCGTGTCAACGAAGAGCTCAGCAAGCTGCTGCGCTCGCCGTCGCCGCGTCGCGGCATCGAGCTGCTGGTCGACTCGGGGCTGGCGGAGTTCGTGCTGCCCGAGATTCCGGCCCTGCGGCTCGAGACCGACGAGCACCACCACCACAAAGACGTCTACCAGCACAGTCTCACGGTGCTCGAGCAGGCCATCGACCTCGAGAACGAGCGGCACCCGGGTGAGGCGCCCGACCTCACGCTGCGGCTCGCGGCACTGCTGCACGACATCGGAAAGCCGGCCACCCGCAAGCTCGAACCCGGCGGGGTGGTGTCGTTCTACCACCACGACCTCGTCGGCGCGAAGCTCGCCAAGAAGCGGCTGCGGGCACTGCGCTTCGACAACGACACGATCTCCGACGTCGCGCGGCTGATCGAGCTGCACCTGCGGTTCTTCGGTTACACCGACGGCGCCTGGACCGACTCAGCCGTGCGCCGCTACGTTCGGGATGCCGGGCCCCTGCTCGAGCGCCTGCACATCCTGGTGCGAGCCGACGTCACCACTCGCAACCGCCGCAAAGCCGACCGCCTGTCGTTCGCGTACGACGATCTCGAGGCGCGCATCGCCGAGCTCGCCGAGCAGGAGGAACTCGACTCGACCCGGCCCGATCTCGACGGTGAGCAGATCATGAGCATCCTGAACCTGAAGCCGTCGCGCGAGGTGGGAGAGGCCTACCGCTTCCTGCTCGAGCTGCGCCTCGAGGAAGGGCCGCTCGGCGAGGAGGAGGCCACCCGCCGCCTGCTCGCCTGGTGGGCTGAGCGGTCGCACGCCGGTTGAGTAGGCGCGCAGCGCCGTATCGAAACCCGCCCGCCGCACTGTGGTTTCGATACGCTCCTGCGGAGCTACTCAACCAGCGGACGAGCTACTCGAGCAGCGTATCGGGCGATGAACTGCTCGAGCAGGCTGCGGGCGACGTCGTCGGGGTACTGCACGGCCGGGCTCTTCATGAAGTAGGCCGACGCGGCCTCGACCGGGCCGCCGAGTCCCGCCGTCCGTGCGATCGCCGCCGCCCGCACCGCGTCGATCACCACGCCCGCCGAGTTCGGCGAATCCCACACCTCGAGCTTGTATTCGAGGCTGATCGGGGCATTGCCGAAGCCGTGGCCCTCGAGCCGCACGAAGGCGAACTTGCGGTCATCGAGCCAGGGCACGTGGTCGCTCGGGCCGATGTGCACATCGCGTTCGGGCAGATCGATGTCGATGTTGCTCGTCACGGCCTGCGTCTTCGAGATCTTCTTCGACGCAAGGCGCTTGCGCTCGAGCATGTTCTTGAAATCCATGTTGCCACCCACGTTGAGCTGGTAGGTGTGGTCGATGGTGATTCCGCGGCTCTCGAGCAGCCGGGCGAGCACACGGTGCGTGATGGTCGCGCCGACCTGGCTCTTGATGTCGTCGCCGACGACCGGCACGCCGGCCGCGCGGAACTTCTCGGCCCACACCGGGTCGCTGGCCACGAACACCGGCACGGCGTTGACGAAGGCGACCCCGGCATCGATGGCGGCCTGCGCATAGAACTTGACGGCGTCGTCAGATCCGACCGGCAGGTAGCAGATGAGAACGTCGGCCGCGCTGTCGCGCAGGGCCGCCACCACGTCGACGACCGGCGCCGGCGACTCGTCGACGAGCTCGCGGTAGTACTCGCCCAGTCCGTCGAGGGTCGGCCCACGTCGAACCGTCACGCCCGTGGCGGGCACCTCGGCGAACTTCAGCGTGTTGTTCTCGCTGGCCCAGATCGCGTCGGCGAGGTCGAGACCGACCTTCACCGCGTCGACGTCGAAGGCGGCCACGAACTCGATGTCGCCGACGTGGTGCGGCCCGAACGCCACGTGCATCAACCCGGGAACGGCCTCGTCGACCTTCGCGTCACGGTAGAAGGTCACCCCCTGCACGAGCGAGTTCGCGCAATTCCCGACTCCGGCGATGGCGACTCTGACACCCATGTATGACAACTCTCTCGACGAACGGCAACGCCGACCATCCTAGCCAGCGCAGCGCTAGCTAAAGCTGAGCGGCTCGGCGATAGAGAGTGAGGGTCGCCTCCGCCGTGCGCCGCCAGCTGTGCTGCGAGCCGTAGGCGGCGGCCGATGAGCGGAGCCGCTGCAGGGCGGCCGGATGCTCGAGCAGCCGTTCGACGGCTGCCGCCCACGCCTCGGGCGAGCGGCCGTCGAGCAGCACACCGCTGACCCCGTCGCGCACCGAGAGCGCCATGCCCGACGCGCGGGTGCCGAGCGTCGGCGTGCCCGACGCCGCGGCCTCCAGGGCGACCAGCCCGTAGGTCTCCGAGTGCGAGGTCAGCAGCAGCAGCGCGGCGTTGCGCACGAGCTCTGCCGCCTGGTCACGGGTCTGTGCGCCGACGAAGTCGACGAGGTGAGCCACCCCGAGGTCGCCGGCGAGCATTTCGAGACCCTCTGCGAACCGCTCGGAGCCGGGGGTGGCGCTTCCCGCAATCACGAGACGCGGCCGCCTGGCCGGTTCGATGGCCGCGAGGGTGCGGATGGCCAGGTCGTAGCCCTTCAGCGGCTGGATGCGCCCGAGCGTCAGCAGATAGGGCGCACCCGTGCCCTCGGCCGGCGCCGGGTGGAACAACGCCGTGTCGACGCCCGGCGTGACCACGTGCACCCGCTCGGGCCGGGCTCTGTAGTCGCGAACGATGGCCTCACGCTCGGCCTCGGTCGACGTGATCGAGGCCGCCGAGCGGGTGACGAGCAGCCGCTCGGCATTCAGCCGTGCCTCGGGTTCGGGCCGGTCATCCGGAGCCCGTTCGACGTTCTTCACCGCGGCCACCGTGTGCAGGCTCTGGATGTGCGCCGAGTGCTGCATGGTGGCGACGGGCAGCGCGGCGAGCCCCGACAGCCAGTAGTGCGAGTGCAGCACGTCGAAGCGCGGCAGAACCGACAGGGCCGACTGGAAGCGCCCGACGATGGGCGGCAGGTCTTCTTTCAGCAGTTCACGGGGTGGACCGGCCTCGAGAAAGCGCACGGCGACGCCGCCCGGAGTGAACTCCAGCGCCGGCTGCGCGGGCGCGGTTCGGCGGGTGACGAGCTCGACCTCGACTCCGAGGTCGGCGAGCGCCTCGGCCAGGGCGACGACATAGACGTTCAGGCCGCCGGCATCACCCGTGCCGGGAACGGCGAGCGGAGAGGTGTGCAGCGAGACCAGGGCTACACGCAGCGAACTCACGCTGTCACTCTATGGGGTGTCATGGTGTAAGTACCGAGGTCTGGCCCGCTGTTGTTTGCAGAGGCCGTCTGATAGGCTCTCTAGGTTGTCTGCACCCAGTGGGGCTCTCTCACGAGGGCGCAGACGAATGCACACACCCTCCTGCTACAGAACGTCTGTGGCCGATCTAGTCCAAAGGAGGTGGGTTAGTGACGCATCAATACGAACTCATGGTCATCCTCGATCCAGAAATCGATGAGCGCACCGTGGCACCGAGCCTCGACAAGTTCCTCAACGTCATCCGCAAAGACGGTGGCACTGTCGACAACGTCGACATCTGGGGTCGTCGTCGCCTGGCGTACGAGATCAACAAGAAGACCGAAGGCATCTACGCCGTCGTCAAGCTGACCGCGACGGGTGACTCCACCAAGGAGCTCGACCGCCAGCTGAAGCTGTCGGAAGCCGTCATGCGCACCAAGGTGCTTCGCGCCGAAGAGGCCATCGCGCAGGTCGCCGCCGAGACGAAGCGCAAAGAAGAGAAGGCCGCTCGCACCTCGGCGTCGAAGTCGGCTACCGCCGGTTCGACTGCCCCGTCGGCTCCTGCCGCTGCCGCTGCTGCACCCGCAGCTCGCGCAGCCGCCGCAGTGAGCGCCGCCTCGAAGGCCGCTCCGGCCGCCGCAAGCGCCGAGTAGCCGCTCATGGCCGGCGAAACCGTGATCACCGTGGTCGGCAACCTCACCGGCGACCCCGAGCTGCGTTACACGCAGAACGGGCTGGCGGTTGCCAACTTCACCATCGCGTCGACTCCCCGAACGTTCGACCGCGCGTCGAACGACTGGAAAGACGGCGAGGCGCTGTTCCTTCGTGCAAGCGTGTGGCGTGAATTCGCCGAGCACGTGGCCGGCTCGCTGACGAAGGGTGCCCGTGTCGTTGCGACCGGTCGCCTGCGCCAGCGCTCCTACGAGACGAAAGAGGGCGAGAAGCGCACCTCCATCGAGCTCGAGGTCGACGAGATCGGCCCCAGCCTCCGGTATGCGACAGCCCAGGTGACGCGTGCGTCGTCGGGTGCGGCGCCCGGTGGCCGTGGCCAGTTCGGCGGCGGCAACGGCGGCGGGCAGGTCGGCGGTGGCGACGAGCCATGGGCCGCAAGTGCGCCCAGCTCGGCCAACTCCAGTGGCGGCGCTGATGTCTGGAACACTCCGGGCAGCTACAGCGACGAAACACCCTTCTAAAACTTCACCTTCTTCAAGAAAGCAGAACAGCAACCATGGCTGGAAAGAGCAGCGGCGACCGCCGCAAGCCGATCCGCAAGGGGAAAGACGGCAAGAACGCCGCCCCGGCGAAGTCGATTCGCGTCGGCGTGATCGACTACAAAGACGTCAACACCCTTCGCAAATTCATCTCAGAGCGCGGAAAGATCCGTGCCCGTCGTATCACCGGCGTCTCCGTTCAGGAGCAGCGCCTCATTGCCCGTGCAGTCAAGAACGCCCGCGAGATGGCCCTGCTGCCGTACGCCGGCTCGGGCCGGTAGGAGCTGAAACATGTCAAAACTCATTCTCACCCACGAGGTCACCGGCCTCGGATCAGCCGGTGACGTCGTCGAGGTCAAGAACGGCTTCGCGCGCAACTACCTGATTCCCCAGGGCTTCGCGGTGACGTGGAGCCGAGGCGGCGAAAAGCAGATCGAGTCGATCAAGGCGGCACGCGCCGCTCGCGAGCTCGCCACCATCGAAGAGGCCCAGCACCTGAAGCAGGTTCTCGAGAACAACACGGTCAAGCTGGCGGTCAAGGCCGGCAAGGAAGGCCGCCTGTTCGGTTCGGTCAAGACGAGCGACATCGCCGATGCCGTGTCGGCTGCGGGCTATGGTTCGCTCGACAAGCGCAAGATCGAGATCACCTCGCCCATCAAGGCGACGGGTACCCACGAGGCGTCGATTCGCCTGCGTGACGACCTGAGCGCGACGATCACCCTCCAGGTGGTCGCAGCCAAGTAGCACCAGTCGAGAAGGGGAGTTCCGCGACCGCACGTGTCGCAGAACTCCCCTTCTTTTCGTGTTAAGTCAAGTGTTTTGTGCACAGGCGCGACTCGGATATTTAACATTCAACTGCGTGTCTAAACATCCATTTATCAACAGGCTGTGGCAAAGTAAAAGCGCTGGTCAAGGATGCTTTAGGTACGAAAAGAATTACTGTCTCCACAGCTGGTTCCACAGGTTGTGCACAAGGCGCGCGGCGTTTTGCCGATTTAGTGCACAGAGTTATACACAGGGCGATTTGGCAGGCACCGCGAGGCCTTTCTAGTCTTAGGCAGCCTGCTCGAAGGGGGCGCCGGAAGCATCCGGTGTCGGGGGTTCGCGGTAGGTGTTGCAGTAACCAAAAGGAGTACGGGTGTCAATTGCTCATCTCGGTCTGACCAGCGACCAGCGGTCTGGCAGTGAGACACGTGGCCACGAACGCACCCCGCCGCACGACCTGCTCGCCGAGCAGAGTGCCATCGGCGGAATGCTGCTCAGCAAAGACGCGGTCGCCGATGTCGTCGAGGTGGTTCGGGGCGCCGACTTCTACATTCCGAAGCACGAACTCGTCTTCGACGCGATTCTCAACCTGTACTCGCACGGCGAGCCCACCGACGTCATCGCCGTCACCGACGAGCTGACCAAGAGCGGCGAGCTCTCACGGGCCGGTGGCGCCGAATACCTGCACACGCTGACCAGTCTGGTGCCGACGGCCGCGAACGCCGGCTACTACGCCTCCATCGTCTCGGAGAAGGCGATTCTGCGCCGGCTCGTCGAGGCCGGCACGCGCATCGTGCAGATGGGGTACGCCAGCGAGGGCGAGGTGATGGATCTCGTCAACAACGCACAGGCCGAGATCTACGCCGTCAACGGCAACACCGAGACCGAAGACTACGTTCCGCTCACCACCGCCGTGAGCGCCGCAATCGACGAGATCGAGGCTGCGAAGGGCCGCGAGGGCCAGATGACCGGTGTGCCGACCGGTTTCGCCGAGCTCGACATGCTGACCAACGGCCTGCATCCCGGCCAGCTCATCATCGTCGCCGCCCGGCCGGCGCTCGGCAAGTCGACGCTCGCGCTCGACTTCGCCAGGGCCGCTGCCATCAAACACGACATGCCGGCGATCTTCTTCTCGCTCGAGATGGGGCGCAGCGAGATCGCGATGCGCCTGCTCTCTGCCGAGTCGTCGGTGCCACTGCAGAACATGCGCAAGGGAACGGTCGAGAACCGCGACTGGACGACGATCGCCGCGACGCGCGGGCGCATCAACGATGCGCCGCTGTACATCGACGACAGCCCGAACATGACGCTCGTCGAGATCAGGGCCAAGTGCCGTCGGCTGAAGCAGCGCGTCGGGCTCAAGATGGTGGTCATCGACTACCTGCAGCTCATGACCTCGGGCAAGCGCGTCGAATCGCGCCAGCAGGAGGTCAGCGAGTTCTCGCGTGCCCTGAAACTCATGGCGAAAGAGCTGCAGGTTCCGGTCATCGCGCTCTCGCAGCTCAACCGTGGGCCCGAGCAGCGGGCCGACAAGAAGCCCGCTCTGTCAGACCTGCGTGAGTCGGGGTCGCTCGAGCAAGACGCCGACATGGTCATCCTGCTGCATCGCGAGAGCGCGTACGAGAAAGACAACCCGCGGGCGGGCGAGGCAGACCTCATCGTCGCCAAACACCGCAACGGGCCGACCGCCACCGTCACCGTCGGGTTCCACGGTCACTTCTCGCGGTTCGCCGACATGCCGCACGCCTGAGTCGCGTCGTTGCTGGGCCGGGAAAGCTCTCAGGCCGCGCGCCATACAATGGATGGTCAGCACGAACGAAAAGAGGCCGCTTCAGGTGAGCGTCGAACAGGGCCCCCTCGAGGGCCGTTCGCCCTATTGGGGCGCACCGATCGCCCGGGCGATCCCGGCGTTCGTCGTCGCCGCATACCTGACCTTCACCGAGAACCACTCGTCGCAGGTGGGGCTGTTCGTCTTCGGTGCGTACGCGGTGGTCGCGTCGGTGTTCGTCGCCGCCCTGTCGGCCCGGTACGTCGAGGTGCCGGCCACGCGGCGGCTGTTCATCGCCCAGGGCGTGATCGGGTTCGTGTTCGGCGTGGTCGCGCTCGTGTTCAATTCGGGCGGCACCCCGTTCTTCCTGTACATCGTCACGCTCTTCGCGGCCCTGACGGGCATTCTCGAGCTCTACTGCGGGCTGCGTTCGCGGTCGGCACGGGCATCCGTGGCCGCGGGCGCCGCCTTGCGGGCTGACGCGGGCCGGCAAGACGCCGGCCGCCGCGGCGCAGACCGGGTCGCCGTCGACCGCCTGGCCGCCAAAGACTGGATCGCCGTCGGTGCGTTCACGGCGCTGCTGGCCCTGGTATTTCTGATCATTCCGCTCGACGTCGTCACCGCCGTCGGGCTCTTCGGAGGGTACGCGGTGATCGTCGGCATCTACCTCGTCATCGGCGGCCTCTCCCTGCGCTGGGGCGCGAGCCCGGCGGCATCCACCTCGCTGAGCCAAGAGACGACATCGTGACCGAACCCGTGCCCCCCACCCGCAAAGAGATTCTGAAGCCGGTCGAGCTCATCGTGATCTCGGTCGTACTGGCGCTCTTCGTCGGCCTCACCGTGCTGCTCTCGACCCGCCAGCCACTGCTCGCCGCGGTGTTCTTCGGCATCGCGTTCATCGTCTCGCTGGTCGTCATCGCCATGTTCACCCTCACCTTCAAGCCGAACGCGGCCGAGCAGGAGGAGCTCGCGGGCGACCCCGACGCTCCCGACGGCGAGCCCGGCACCCCGCGGCCCTACCTCGGACCTGGCCACTGACCCGGTCGGTGCCGGCTACGCGCCGAGGTGGTCGACGAGGGCGCTGGCCAGCCCGGTGTAGGTCGCGGGCGTGAGGGCGATGAGCTGGGCCTTGGCGGCGTCGCCGATGTCGAGGGCCGAGACGAAGGCGATGAGCTCGGCCTGGCCGATCTTCTTGCCCCGGGTGAGCTCTTTGAGGAGGGCGTAGGGGTCGGTGATCGAGCTGCGGCCCGCGGTGATCTCGGCGCGCACGACGGTCTGGATCGCCTCGCCCAGCACCTCCCAGTTGTCGTCGAGGTCGGCGGCGAGCAGGCCGGCGTTCAGCGAGATCTGGCCGAGGCCGCCGCGGATGTTGTCGAGTGCCAGCAGCGAGTGGCCGAGCGCGACGCCGATGTTGCGCTGTGTGCTCGAGTCGGTGAGGTCACGCTGCAGCCGTGAGGTGACGAGCGTCTGGGCGAGCGAGTCGAGCAGCGCGCTCGAGAGCTCGAGGTTCGCCTCGGCGTTCTCGAACCTGATCGGGTTGATCTTGTGCGGCATGGTCGACGACCCCGTGGCGCCGGCGACCGGAATCTGGGTGAAGTAGCCAAGCGAGATGTACGTCCAGATGTCGGTGCAGAGGTTGTGCAGCACGCGGTTGGCGTGAGCGATCTGCGCGTAGAGCTCGGCCTGCCAGTCGTGCGACTCGATCTGGGTGGTGAGCGGGTTCCAGGTGAGGCCGAGCGACGTCACGAACTCCGACGAGATGCGCGGCCAGTCGAGGGTCGGGTCTGCGGCGAGGTGCGCGGCGAAGGTGCCGGTGGCGCCCGAGAACTTCGCGAGGTACTCGGTGTTCGAGATCTGCTTCACGATGCGCTCGAGCCGGTACACGAACACCGCGAGTTCTTTGCCCATGGTGGTGGGCGTCGCGGGCTGTCCGTGGGTGCGGGCCAGCATCGGCTCGTCGCGGTAGAGCACGGCCTGCCGGCGCAGCTCGTCGATCACGAGGCGAAGGGCGGGCATCCACACCGCCGTGACGGCCTCGCGAATGGTCAGCGCGTACGAGAGGTTGTTGATGTCTTCGCTGGTGGCCGCGAAGTGGGTCAGCTCGGCGACCCGGCCGAGGCCGAGCCGCTCGAGGCGGTTGCGCACGAGGTACTCGACCGCCTTCACGTCGTGGCGCGTGGTCGCCTCGAGGGCGGCGAGCTCGTCGATCTCGGGCTGCCCGAACGTGGTGACCAGGCCGCGCAGCCCGGCGATCTGCTCGGGGGTGAGGCGTGCCGCCCCGGCGAACTCGTGGTCGGTGAGGTAGACCAGCCATTCGACCTCGACCTGCACCCGTGCACGGTTCAGGCCGGCCTCAGACAGGTACTCGCCGAGTGCGCTGACGGCGGGGCGGTAGCGCCCGTCGAGCGGGCTGAGCGGCTGGGGGGGAAGTGACATGGTCTCAGGCTCCGGGGGTGGTGGGGGCGGGGTTCTGGATGCCCGTACCGGGCCGGTGCCGCAACGCGGGCTCGAGCTGGCCGAACAGGGCGCGGCAGCTCGACTCGATCGTGGCCAGCACGCGGTCGAACATCGCCGAATCGGAATAGTACGGGTCGGGCACGTCGGCGACGCCGCCCGAGTCGGGGTCGAAGCTCGACAGCAGCCTGATCTTCGAGCGGTCGGCGTCGGTCTTCGCCCAATCGCGCAGCACGCGCTCGTGGCTGCGGTCGAGCACCACGACCAGGTCGAGATCGTCGAACCACTGCGGGTCGAACTGGCGGGCGCGGTGGGCGTGGCCGTCGTAGCCGCGCCGGGCGAGCGAGTCGAGGGTGCGTGGATCGGCCTGCTCGCCGACGTGCCAGTCGCCCGTGCCCGCCGAGGTGACGGCGATGCGGTCGTCGAGCCCGCCCCGTTTCACGAGGTCGCGCATCACGACCTCGGCCATGGGCGACCGGCAGATGTTGCCGGTGCACACCATGCTGATGCGAAAGAGGCCGTCGGTCGGCGCGGGGCGGTCGTCGGGCATGACTCTATCTTCGCCTACGCGGCGCCCGGGCGGGCTCTCAGCGGCGGCTGCTGCTGCGCCCGACGCGGAAGATCGCCTTGAGGATGGCGCCGATGATGGCGCTCAGAATGGCCAGCACGAGGGCGCCCAGCACCGCGGTCCAGAACCCGTCGACCTCGAGGCCGAAGCCGAACCAGCTGGTCACCCAGCTCGCCAGCAGCAGCAGAACCGCGTTCACGATCAGCGCGATGAGCCCGAGGGTCAGAATGTAGAGCGGAAACGCGACGATACGGATGGCCGTGCCGATGATGCCGTTCACGATGCCGAAGATCAGCGCCACGAACAGAAACGACACCACGATGGCGAAGTCGTTGTCGGCGTAGGGCTTCAGCACCACCCCGGTGACGATCAGCGTGGTCAGCCAGAGGGCGATCGCGTTGGTGACGAGGGAGACGAGAAATCGGGCCATGCCACAACTATGGCAGGTGGTGACCCATGTGGGTAGCTCGCGCCCCGGGCAGCGGTCGCCCGTCTGCCCCCGTGGTCAGGAACGATCGCGCGCGGAACCGGCCGGGGATGGCGCGCAGGGTGAAGCCGAGCGCGGCGGCGACGGCGGGCGCGAGCCCGTTCTGGATGGTCTCGACCGCCGCGCGCAGATCGTCGACCGTCGCGGTGTTCGGGTCGAGCGCCTCGCCCACCCCGCAGACCTCGATCGCGCGGGCGGCCACGAACTGGTCGGTCGAGAACGGCAGCACGAGCATCGGCACGCCGGCCGTCGCAGCCTCGGTCACGCTGTTGTTGCCGCCGTGCGTCACACAGAGTGCGGCACGGTCGAGCAGCGTCACCTGGGGCAGAAAGTCGCGCACGAGCCAGTTCTCGGGCAGGCCTGCGAAGGCTGCAGGGTCGGAGGAGCCGGTCGCGATCGCCACGCGCACGGGCAACGGTCGCAGGGCATCCGCCACCCGCAGCAGCACATCGGTGCGCACCGAGAGAAAACTGCCGAAGCTCACGTAGACGATCGGCTGGTCGCTCGCATCGAGCCACGCGTCGATCTCGTCGTCGGCTGGTTCTGAGCGCACGGCCGAGCCCAGAAAGACGTGCGGCGCGAGCAGAGTCGTTCGTTCGGGCGGGTGCAGGGCCTCGGGGTAGTTGTAGAGCACGAGGTCGCCGTGTTCGGCGAAGGCGTCGCGTGAGGGCGGTGCCTCGGGGTTCAGCTCGGCCAGGGCGGCGTTCCATTCGGCGGTGAACCGGTCGCGCACCTCTTCGTTCAGCAGGCGCAGGGCCGCCAGCTCGGCGGGCTCGGGGTCGATGGCCGACGGCCAGGTGGTCGGCTGGCCGTAGACCTCATCGCCCACCGGCAGGGCAGACGGATGCCCGACCACGACGTCTCCGTACGAGATTCCGGCGGCGTCGAGGCCCAGCCGCGCGCCGAAGGCCAGGTGGTCGACCAGAATCTGGTCGGGTGCCACCTGCTCCACCACACGCTGCACCTCCCGCGCGTTCTCCACAGGATTGAACAGCAGGTCGCCCGAGCGCGCCGACGCCTGGAATCGTAGTGTCTCGATCATTCCGCCTCGGGTGGCATCGAAGAAGCCGCGCAGCGTCTCGTCTTCGCCGCGGGGCTGCTCTTCGGCGCGGATGACGCCCGGATTCGACCCACGACCCAATTGGAGGTTCACCCGTGCGAACCCGAACGATTCGACGATGGCGGCCGTGGCGGGGCCGGTGGCGACGACCACGTGCTCGCCCGCGTCGCTCCAGGCCGTGGCGAGTGTGGCGAGGGGCAGCAGGTGCGACGCGTAGTCGGGGGTGATCACGAGCAGGGTCACTGGGCGTTCTCCGGGGTGAGGCTGGGGCGGGCATCGGGGGTGCCGCCGTGACGTGCCGCGATGTCGGCATAGATCTGGCGGAGCGTTTCGGCCATCGCGTCGATCGTGAATCGCTCGCGCACCAGCGTCTGGGCGGAGTCGATGCGGTGCTGCTCGGCGGCATGCTCGAGCAGAGGGTTGATTCGTGCGAGCGAACGGGCGTGGCGTAGTGCAGAGCGTATGGCTTCGGGGCGCCGTGTGTCGACCAGAAAACCGGTGCGGCCCTCGTCGACGTACGTCGCGGGGCCGCCGCCGTCGGGTGCCACCACGACGAGACCTGTGGCAAGTGCCTCGAGCAGGGCGATTCCGAACTCCTCCTTGATGCTGCCGCACACGTAGGTGCCCCGGGGCGCGACGAGACCCGGTAGTCCGAACCGGGTGGCGGCGAGCCAGCGTGCGGCCACGTCGTTGGGGCGGTTTCCCGAGAGAATCAGGCCGGCACGGGCATCCGGTTGCTCGGCGAGAACCCTCTCGATGCGTTCGAGCTGGTCGCGTTCGTCAGCCGACGGGGCGGCGAGGTCGCCCCCGACGATGAGCAGGTTGCTCGTCGCGCGCAGAACGGTGTCGGCGGCCCAGGCCTCGACCACCGTCGCCATGCCCTTGACCTGGTGCAGCCGGCCGACGCTCGTGATCAGTGGCAGCCCGTGACGGTTCGCCGGCAGCGCGCGTACGAGTGCGGCGAGCTGGTCGAAGGCGTCGGGCGTGGTCGGGGCGGTCGTCGCGTCTGCGGCGTGGGCCACGGGCGCGTGGTCGATGGTGGCTGCGGGTGCCGGGGCGGCGAATGCCGCGCTGCCGGCCATCGGTGCCGGGGCGGCGAGTGAGCGTAGCTCGGCCTCGGCGAGGGCGGCCTCGATGACCGAGAGGTCGATGCCTTCGGCGACCTCGCTGTATCGGTCGGGGTCGGCGGTGATGTCGACGCCCAGCAGTGCGTGCAGGTCGCCGGCGAGGTCGGGGCGCGGAAAGAGCACGACGTGCTCGGCGAGCTCAGACAGGCGCTGAACCAGCTGGGCGCGAAACCAGTAGTGCTCGCGCTCGTCGGCGGCTGCGAACGACCCGCGGGTGAGGGTTCCGGCCATGTCGAGAGAGTGGATGACGGCGTGCGGGTCGGGCGCGAGCGTGAACACGACCGGGATGCCCAGCCGTTCGGCCACGGTCGCCGCCGCCAGGCTGCCAACGTCGGCCATACGCAGGTGCAGAACGTCGACCGGGCCCAGTGCGAGCAGCGCTCGCCGGATTCCGCGCTCGGCGGCCACCCGGCTGGGCCAGGCTCGTGCCGAGGAGGTGGGCTCGGCCAGCAGCGGGATGGGCACGAGCAGGTGTGCGGCCTCATCTGCGCCGCCGGGCGAACCGCCGGGCGACCCGCCGGGCGACCCGTCGGGCAGGGCGGCCAGCGCCGCGGCCGCAGACCCGCGAGACATGGTGATCACCCGGTCGATCTGCGGGTCTCGCCCCAGCGAGTCGCCGAGTCGAACCAGAAGCGTCGCGATGCCCCCGTTGTCGCCGGCGCCGGCGCGGGTCAGCCCTCGGTCGATGTCGGCGTGCAGAAAGAGCTGGGCGACGGTGAGGCCTCGGCGGCCGGGAGCGGGCGCAGCACGACGCTCACCACCCGTCGACCCTGCCTGTCGCCCCCACCGAACCGGGTACGGCGAGTTCAGAGCGAGGTCGATGTCGTACGCGGCCAGCCTCGCCACATCTCCGACCGTGTCGTCGCGCAGCGACAGCGCCGACACGGCCCGAAGCGCCCGATTGTCGCTGCAGCGGTCGCCGAGAGCGGCGACGGCCGCCACGCGCACGTCGACGTCTTCGGCCTCGTCGAGGGCGAGTGCGACGAGCGCCCGCCCGGCCACACGCCCTCCGACCAGCCCGAGCGTCTCAGCAAGCCGTGCGCGCGCCGCCGCCGACCCACCGCCCAGCAGCGCGCCCTCGAGCGCGAGCGCAACGTGGTCGGGTGCCGACTGTGCCCAGTTCTGCAGGGTCTGCTGTGCGAGGGCTCCGGTGAATCCGCCGCCCGCCGCCGAGGCCACGATGCGCGAGATCGCGTCGAGCCGGGGCAGCCGCCCAGCGAAGGCCCACGCAGCGTGCTCGCGAACCCAGGCCCGCGCGTCAGAGAGCAGGTCGGAGAGCGCATCCTCGGCGGCGTCGTCGTAGATGCGCGCCAGCGCGTGGATCGCCGCGATGGCGATGACCGTGTCGTCGCTGTCGTCGATCAGCTGCAGCAGCGTCGCCACCGACTGGTCGCCGAAGAGATCGACGGCCTCGCCCACGTCGCCCGAGGCCCGAACCAGATCGAGCAGAAACGGCAGCCGGCGCAGTTCTGCGACGGTCTCGAGCAACTGGGGAGGGTGAACGTTCATGGTTCTGCCTTATGTCGATGGTTGCCGCCGCCGCGGCGGTCAGCAGAGTCGTGCGGCCGCTCCGGCTGCGTGAAGAGACCGCCAGAGATGTTCGGAGCGGTGCGCGCAAGCGATGGGGCAGGGATGACCCGTGATCAGTGAATTGCCTGGGGTCGTGCCGCGGCAATGCCTTGACATCACAGCCACCATGCCTATCGCAGTGCTGCGCACGCTGCATCGCCGGCCTGCCGATGACACCTGGCGAGTCTGCACGAGCCTGTAGGTGCGGCCAGTCTGACGAAATAAGATGTTCCGATGACCGCCGGCGACAACCCCCCCATCAAGCTGCGACCCGAGATTCTCGCCCTGCCGGCCTACCGCCAGGGAAAGGTGGTCGAGGGCGGTTTCAAGCTGTCGTCGAACGAGAACCCGTTTCCGCCGCTGCCCGGCGTGCTCGCCGCCGCTCAGGATGCCGCCACGGTGCTGCACCGGTACCCGAACGGTCATGCCCCCGAACTGTCGGCGCGCATCGCCGAGCGCTACGGCGTCGACCTCGAGCAGGTCATCGTCGGAGCCGGGTCTGTGTCGCTGCTGGCCCAGCTCGTCATCGCCTCCGCCGGCGCGGGCGACGAGGTGCTGTACTCCTGGCGCTCCTTCGAGGCCTACCCTCTGCTGCCACCGATGAGCGGTGCGACGAGCGTGCAGGTGCCGAACCGTCCCGACCACCGGCACGACCTGCCGGCAATGGCCGCGGCCATCACCGAACGCACCCGCCTCATCATCGTGTGCACCCCGAACAACCCCACCAGCACCATCGTGACGAAGGCCGAGTTCGCCGAGTTCATGGCGCAGGTGCCGAGCGACCTGCTCGTCATCCTCGACGAGGCGTACACCGAGTTCACGACCGATCCCGACGCCGTCAAAGGCACCGAAGAGCTGGCGCGCCACCCCAACCTGGTGGTGCTGCGCACGTTCTCGAAGGCGTACGGCCTGGCGGGCCTGCGCATCGGCTACGGCGTGGGCCCGGTTCGGGTCATCGACGCGGCCCGCAGCGCGAGCATCCCGCTTGCCGTCACTCACCACGCCCAGCTCGCGGCCCTCGCTTCGCTCGATGTCGAAGACGAGCTGCTCGAGCGGGTCGCCCACATCGCCGCCCTGCGTTCGACCATCTGGCAGGGCCTCACGGTGCAGGGCTGGGCGGTGCCCGAGCCGCAGGGCAACTTCGTGTGGCTGGCCACCGGTGAGTACACCGATGAGGCCGCCGCCATTCTCATCAGAAACGGCATCATGGCCCGGCCGTTTCACCCCGACGGCATCAGAATCTCGATCGGCGAGTCGGAATCAGTCGATAAACTCCTGACTTCTACCGAAGAGATTGTTCAGAACCTCTCAAAGATGAATCTTGCCGAGCCGATACGTTAGAAGCTGGCCCAAAGATAGAAGTATGAGGTAGCCAGTGGCAGAGAAATCGCCGACGGTACAGTTTCTCTCCATTGACGGGGAGTTCGCGCCGAACGAAGCAGCCGAGGAGTACCTGCCGTACCTCGACGAGCTGGGTGACGACGACCACCGCCAGTTCTACCGCGACATGGCGATCACCCGCCGTTTCGACGAAGAATGCACCAACCTGCAGCGCCAGGGCCACATGGGGCTGTGGCCGCCGAGCCACGGCCAGGAGGCGGCGCAGATCGGCTCGGGCCGGGCGGCCCGCCCGCAAGACGTGCTCTTCCCCACCTACCGCGAGCACGGCGTCGCCCTCGTGCGCGGCGTCGACATTCTCGACATCGTGCGGGTGATGCGCGGCACCAGCCTCGGCGGGTGGGATGCGACAGACCCGAAGAACAACAACTTCCGCAACTACACCCTGGTCATCGGGTCGCAGACCCTGCACGCCACCGGGTACGCCATGGGTGTCGGGCTCGACGGCCTGGTCGGCACCGGAGACGTCGAAGCCGATACGGCCGTGCTGACGTTCTTCGGCGACGGCTCGACTAGCCAGGGCGACGTCAGCGAGGCCTTCGTCTTCGCCGCGTCGAACCAGACCCCGCAGGTGTTCTTTCTGCAGAACAACCACTGGGCGATCTCGGTGCCGGTGAGCACCCAGTCGCGTATACCTCTCTATCTGCGTGCACAGGGGTTCGGCATCCCGAGCGTTCAGATCGACGGCAACGACGTGCTGGCGAGCTATGCCGCCACGCGCAGGCATCTCGACGAAGCCCGCTCAGGGCAGGGCCCTGCCATGATCGAGGCGCTCACCTACCGCATCGGTGCGCACACCACGTCAGACGATCCCAGCCGCTACCAGACGCCCGAGCAGCTGGCCTACTGGGTCGCTCGCGACCCCATCAAGCGGTTCGAGGCCTTTCTGCGATCGCGCGGCGCCGACGACGCGTTCTTCGCCGAGGCCGCCGTCGAGGCGAACGACTTCGCCGCCGACCTGCGGCACGGCACGCTCGCGCTGCAGGTGCCGCCCCTGTCGTCGATCTTCGAGAACGTGTACGCCGAGCCGCACCCCGTGACGGCCGAGCAGCGCGCGTGGCTCGACGCGTACGAACTGTCACTGCGAGAAGGTGCCTGATGCCCGCGACCGTCGAAGAACTGCCGCTCGCCAAGGCGCTGACCGCGGGGCTCCGTGCCGCGATGGCGGCGGATGACCGTGTCGTGCTCATGGGCGAAGACATCGGCACCCTGGGCGGGGTGTTCCGCATCACCGAAGGGCTGCAGGCCGAGTTCGGCACCAAGCGGGTGTTCGACACCCCCCTGGCCGAGTCGGGAATCGTGGGCACGGCGATCGGGCTCGCGATGCGCGGCTACCGCCCGGTCTGCGAGATCCAGTTCGACGGGTTCATCTACCCGGCGTTCGACCAGATCACCAGCCAGCTGGCGAAGCTGACCAACCGCACCTCGGGCAGCCTGCACATGCCGGTGGTCATCCGGGTGCCCTACGGCGGTCACATCGGTGCCGTCGAGCACCACCAGGAGAGCCCCGAGGCGTACTTCGCCCACACGGCCGGTCTGCGGGTCGTCAGCCCGAGTACGCCGAACGACGCGTACTGGATGATCCAGGAGGCGATCGCCTCAGACGACCCGGTGATGTTCTTTGAACCGAAGAGCCGCTACTGGCCGAAGGGCCCGGTCGACTTCGCGTCGAGCGCTGTTCCGCTGCACACCACCCGAGTGGTGCGCACGGGCACCGACGTCACACTCATCGCGCACGGCGCCATGGTGGCCACCCTGCTGCAGGCCGCGCAGGTCGCGGCCGACGAGGGCGTCAGCGTCGAGGTGCTCGACCTGCGCTCCCTCAGCCCCATCGACTTCGGGCCGATCATCTCATCGGTCGAGAAGACCGGTCGGCTGGTCGTCTGCCAGGAGGCGCCCGGTTTCGTCAGCGTCGGCTCTGAGATCGCCGCGACCATCGCCGAGCGGGCGTTCTACTCACTGCAGGCGCCGGTGCTGCGCGTATCGGGTTTCGACACCCCCTACCCGTCGTCGAAGGTCGAGTCGTTCTACCTGCCCGACGCCGACCGGGTGCTCGAAGCCATCGACCGATCGTTGAGGTACTGACATGACGCGTTCTGCCCGCGAATGGAGCTGTGAGCTGACATGAAAGAATCGCTCTTCTTGTTGCCCGACGTCGGTGAGGGCCTGACCGAGGCCGAGATCGTCTCGTGGCACGTCTCGGCCGGTGACACCATCGCCATCAACCAGGTGATCGTCGAGATCGAGACGGCGAAGTCGCTCGTCGAGCTGCCGTCGCCGTACGAGGGCGTCGTTCGCGAGATCCTGGTCGGTGAGGGCACCACCGTCGAGGTGGGTACGCCGATCATCCGCGTCTTCGGCGACGACGGTGAAGACCTCGGCGATGACGGCGGTACGGATGCCCGCGCCCTTGTCGGGGCGGTCGCGCCCGTCGCCCAACCCGGAGCCGCACCGGCCGCGGCACCGGCGCCTGCCGCTCTGGCAGAGGTTGCCCGTGCCGTCGCCGACGTGGCGGCCACCGTCTCACGCGAACCCGACGCTGCATCGGGCGCCGTGCTGGTCGGCTACGGCAGCAAGGGTCACGTCACGAGCCGTCGCCGCACCCGCCTGCTGCCGCCCGGCGGTCTGGCGACAGACGGCGCTGCGGCCGGTGGCAGCGGCACGATCCCGGCCGCGCGGGCCCCCGGCGGTGCTGCCGCGGCGGGTGGCGCGGCTGGCGCGGCTGGCACGGGTGGCAAGGGTGCCGCCTCCGGCGCTGCCGGGCGACCGACGGCAGCCGGCGCTCCGGTGGCGACCCGGCCGATCGGGGCCTCCTCCCCGGCCATCACCGGTCTGCCGATCATCGCCAAACCGCCGATTCGCAAGCTCGCCAAAGATCTCGACGTGAGTCTCGCCGAGGTCACGCCCACCGGGCCGATCGGTGACATCACCCGAGACGACGTCATTCGGCATGCGTCGCAGGCCAAGGTCTTCCACAACATCGAGACCCCGCAGTGGGCAGATGAGCGTGAGGAACGCATTCCCGTGAAGGGCGTGCGCAAGCAGATCGCCCGTTCGATGGTGGCGAGCGCGTTCACCGCGCCGCACGTGAGCCTCTTCGTCGACGTCGACGCCACCCGCACGATGGAGTTCGTGAAGCGGCTGAAGAGTTCGGCCGACTTCGCCGGGGTCAGGGTGTCGCCCCTGCTCATCGTCGCGAAGGCCATCATCTGGGCGGTACGCCGCAACCCGATGGTCAACTCGGCGTGGACAGACAAAGAGATCATCGTGCGCAACTACGTGAACCTCGGCGTGGCTGCTGCCACACCCCGAGGGCTGCTGGTGCCGAACGTGAAGGAGGCGCAGGCGATGACCCTGCTCGAACTCGCGTCGGCGCTCGAGTCGCTCACCCTCACCGCGCGCGAGGGCCGCACGAGCCCGGCCGACATGGCCGACGGTACGATCACCATCACGAACATCGGTGTGTTCGGCATGGACACCGGCACGCCCATCCTGAACCCCGGTGAGGTCGGCATTGTCGCCCTCGGCACCATCAAGCAGCGACCGTGGGTCGTCGACGGTGAGGTGCGGCCGCGATTCGTGACCACCCTGGGGGCGAGCTTCGACCACCGCGTGGTCGACGGCGACGTCGCCAGCCGCTTCCTGGCCGATGTGGCCGCGATCGTCGAAGAACCGGCGCTGCTGCTCGACTGACACCGCCTGTGTTGTTGCTTTTGACAATCATTATCAATAACGCATAACATCGACGGGTGTTCCGACAGTCGCCCTCCCCCGTGCGCGCGCCTTCCTGGCGCCAGGTGGCGTCGATCGGCGTGCCGGTCGTGGTCGGCATCTCGGCCATCGCCTTCGTTCTGAGCGGCGGCGCCACGGGTTCGGCCGTGGCCTCGGCGGCGGCCGGAGCCCCGACCAGCGCCGAGCAGAAGGCGACCCTCTCGGTGGTGGCCTCGACCAGCGTCTACGGCGACATCGCCCACCAGATCGGCGGCGACCTGGTGTCGGTGACCTCGATCATCGACGACCCCGACAGAGACCCCCACGAGTACCAGGCCGACGGGCAGAACCAGCTCTCGATATCGAAGGCCGACATCGTGATCGAGAACGGGGCCGGCTACGACGACTTCATCGACACGATGCTGTCGAGCTCGAAGAACACGCACGCCGTGGTGCTGAATGCGGCGACGATCTCGGGCTACGACCTCGGGCCCGCGGCGGGCGACCTCAACGAGCACCTCTGGTACGACTTCGCAACGATGACGAAGGTGGCAGACGAGGTGGCCGATAGCCTGGGCGACCTCGACCCCGCGGGCAGTGCGACCTATCGCGCGAATGCTGCGGCGTTCACCGCCGAGCTGACGTCGCTGTCGGCGACGGAGGCCCAGCTGCGCACGACCTACGCCGGTCGTGGTGTGGCGATCACCGAGCCGGTTCCGCTCTACCTGCTGCAGTCGATCGGCCTCGTCGATGAAACGCCGTCGAAGTTCAGCGATGCCGTCGAGAACGGCACCGACGTCGCGCCCGACGTGCTGGCGCAGACGACGGCGTTGTTCGCCGGCCACGACGTGGTGCTGCTCGCCTACAACGCGCAGACCGCTGGGGCGCAGACCGACCAGGTGGTGGCAGCGGCCCGAGCCGCTTCTGTGCCTGTAGTGGGTGTGACCGAGACCCTGCCCCAGGGCGAGAGTTATCTGCAGTGGATGACCGGCAACCTGGCTGCGGTCGCCGCCGCCCTGGCGGAGTGAGCGCAGCGTGACCTCTGTCGACCGCTCTGACGACGTGCTCGCCGGGCAGCCCGTGCTTCGTCTCACCGACGCCACGCTCGCCTACGGCTCGCGCACGCTCTGGAGCCATCTCGACCTGAAAGTCGCGTCGGGCGAGTTCATCGCCGTGATCGGCGCCAACGGATCGGGCAAGACGAGCCTCCTGAAGGTGATTCTCGGCCAGCAGCAGCTGACCCACGGGTCGGTCGAGTTTCTCGGCGGGCCGGTCAGTCGCGGCAACCGGCGTATCGGGTACATTCCCCAGCAGAAGCTCGCCGACGACGGAACGCCCTTGCGTGCGCGCGACCTGGTGGGCCTCGGCCTCACCGGTCACCGGTTCGGCATTCCGTGGCCCTCGGCGAGGCGCCGCAGGCAGGTCGACGAGTTGCTCAGCGACGTGGGCGCGAGCGGCTTCGGTGACGTCTCCATCTCGAACCTGTCGGGCGGCGAGCAGCAGCGGCTGAGGGTCGGCCAGGCGCTCGCCGGCGACCCGGCGCTACTGCTCTGCGATGAGCCGCTGCTCTCACTCGACCTCAACTACCAGCGGGCCGTGAGCGAGCTGATCGACCGCCAGCGGCGGGAGCGCGACCTCGGCGTGCTCTTCGTGACCCACGACATCAACCCGGTGCTCGGCATGGTCGACCGGGTGCTCTACCTCGCCGGCGGCCGGTTTCGCATCGGCACGCCCGACGAGGTGCTGCAGTCGCCGGTGCTGTCAGAGCTCTACGGCTCGCCTGTCGACGTGTTCCGCTCACAGGGGCGCGTCGTCGTGGTGGGCACGCCCGAGGCGCACGACCCGCACGACGCACACGCGCACCCCGACGCCGGGCCCTCCCTCGCATGAGCGGCGATCTCTGGCCGCAGATCTTCAACTTCGACAACTACGGCGAACTGCTCGCCCTGCTGCAGAATTCGATCATCGCCGGCGCCGTGCTGGGTGTCGTGGGCGGTCTGATCGGCGTCTTCGTGATGTCGAGAGACATGGCGTTCGCCGTGCACGGCATCAGTGAGCTGTCGTTCGCCGGGGCATCCGCCGGCGTGCTGTTCGGTGTTGGCGTCGTCGAGGGCTCGATTCTCGGTTCGCTCGTCGCGGCGGCCCTGATCGGCCTACTGGGCGCGCGCGCCCGCGACCGAAACTCGATCATCGCCGTGCTGATGCCCTTCGGTCTGGGCCTCGGCATTCTCTGCCTGTCGTTGTACCCCGGCCGCACGGCCAACAAGTTCGGGCTGCTCACCGGCCAGATCGTGGCCGTCGACGACCCGCGCCTGAACTCGCTCATCGCCATCTCGATCGTGGTCGTGCTCGGCCTGTCGATCGCCTGGCGGCCGCTGATGTTCTCGAGCGTCGACGCCGACGTGGCTGCCGCACGCGGCGTACCCACGCGTTTCCTCTCGCTGTACTTCATGCTGCTGCTGGGGCTCGCCGTGGCCGTGTCGGTGCAGATCGTCGGGTCGCTGCTGGTGCTCTCGATTCTGGTCACGCCGGCCGCCGCGGCCCTGCGCGTCTCGTCGTCGCCCGTCGTCGTGCCGTTGCTCAGCACGGTGTTCGCGGTGGTCTCGCTGGTGGGCGGCATCATGCTCGCGCTCGGCGGGGCGATTCCGATCAGTCCGTATGTCACGACGATCTCCTTTGCGATCTATGTGGTGTGCCGCGTGGTCGGCCGTCGCCGTATGCGACACGGCAATACTGGGCGAACCGCTGCCCTGGCGGGCTCGCGTGGCTAAAATTGTGCACAGTTCCGGTCGCCCGGCAGTTGTGGGCGAAGGGAGGGAAGAGTGAAGCGAAACACCTGGCAGCGCGACGCAGTGCGTGCCGCCCTCGACACCCAGATGGGCTTCGTCAGCGCGCAGACACTGCACTCGAACCTGCGTGGCAGCGGCTCGAACATCGGCCTGGCGACCGTCTACCGAGCGCTCGGCGACCTGGCCAGCGAGGGTGAGGCCGACTCCCTGCAGTCGCCGGAGGGTGAGAGCCTGTACCGGGCGTGCTCCAGTGCGCACCACCACCACCTGATCTGCCGCAGCTGCGGGCTCGCCGTCGAGATCGAGGCCGACGACGTCGAGGAGTGGGCGCGCAGCGTCGCCGCCCTGCACGGGTTCTCGCAGGCCGAGCACGTGGTCGACATCTTCGGCTACTGCTCCGCGTGTGTTCCGACGGTCGGCTGATCCGCGTCAACTTGCGCATCGGGGCCCTTTTCGCGTAGGCTCTCCCTTTGGTTGAGTGGTATCTACACTCGCATGTGCGCAAACAATCCCCTTCGTTCATCGTCTCGGGTGAGTTGTGCGTGCCGACAAGAGAACTTGGGTAAGGCGCTCGCCTTACGGTAATTGGAGGAAAGCCATGGCCGCAGTGTGCCAGGTGACAGGAGCCGTTCCCGGCTTCGGTCACAACATCTCGCACTCGCACCGACGCACCAAGCGTCGTTTCGACCCGAATGTACAGAAGAAGACCTACTACGTACCGTCGCTTCGCCGTAACGTCACGCTGACGTTGTCGGCCAAGGGCATCAAGGTCATCGATGCCCGTGGCATCGAAGCCGTGGTCGCCGAGATCCAGGGTCGCGGGGTGAAGATCTAATGGCCAAGCAGCAAGACGTGCGACCGATCATCAAGCTCCGTTCGACCGCCGGTACCGGGTACACCTACGTCACCCGCAAGAACCGCCGTAACGACCCCGACCGTCTCGTGCTCAAGAAGTACGACCCGGTCATCCGCAAGCACGTCGACTTTAGAGAGGAGCGGTAACACATGGCCAAGACAAGCAAAATCGCAAAGAACGAGCAGCGCAAGGTCATCGTGGCCCGCTACGCCGCACAGCGCCTCGAGCTCAAGAAGGCCCTCGTCGACCTGAACGGCACCGACGAGTCGCGTGAAGCGGCTCGTGTCGGCCTGCAGAAGCTCCCGCGCGACGCTTCGCCGGTGCGCGTGCGCAACCGCGACGCCGTCGACGGCCGCCCCCGTGGTCACCTCTCGAACTTCGGCATCTCGCGTGTTCGTTTTCGCGAAATGGCACACCGGGGCGAGTTGCCCGGCATCACGAAGTCGAGCTGGTAGGTTACGCATCGTCGCCTGACTTCGCCAGCCCTTCGGGCAATCGGCCAGAAGTCAGGCGAAATGTGGCCTGTTCGGCTGCCGGCATGCTTTACTGCATGCGTGCTTTACTGCATCACTGAGAACTACAAGAATTGCTGCCCCGGCAGCAGGATGGTCCGAGGAGGACACTAAATGGCTGATAAGTCACTCAACAAGACCGAGCTCGTTGCCGCTGTTGCTGCCGCGTCTGGCCAGACCCAGACCGCCGTCAACGAGGTGCTCGACTCCTTGTTCGCAACTCTCGCCGACTCGGTGTCGAACGGCGTGAAGGTCACCATCCCGGGCTGGATCGCAGTCGAGCGCACCTCGCGTGCCGCCCGCACCGGCCGCAACCCGCAGACCGGCGAGGCCATCCAGATCGCCGCCGGCAACTCGGTCAAGATCAGCGCCGGCAGCAAGCTCAAGGCTGCCGCCAAGTAGACAGTTCTTCACCCGAGAGGGGTTCTGACTTCGGTCAGGGCCCCTTTCGTCGTCTCTGCACCCCGGCCGAGGCCCTTCTCGTCGTCTCTGCGCACCGAGCGTGCCGGAGCGCCGGGTTTCTGCACAGGGTCGGCGAACGCCCGGCGGTGCACAGATGCGCGCTACGGCGGGCTTCACAGGTGCGCTGACGTAGGGTTGATGAGTGCCAAAAGTGATTCGCATAGCAGGCCCGGCTGCCCTCGTCGCGGTCGCCTTCGTTGCGCTCATCCTCGGCCTCGAGTACGGCGGGGGCGCCACGGCGCTGCTGCTCGAAGATCCAGGCCCCCTGGTTCGGTTCGGTCTGCCCATCGCGACGCTGTTCGTGAACCTCAGCGCCTCGCTCACGATCGGCGCGCTGCTGCTGGCCGTCTTCGTGCTGCGCAACGACAAACCCGAGTTCGCCCGGTCGCTCGACGTCGCAGCCGCCGGGGCCGCCCTGCTCACCGTCTCGGCGGGCATCACCGGGTTTCTCAGCTTTCTGAACGTCACGTCGTCGTCGGCCAGCCTCGATTCGAAGTTCGGCGAGATTCTCGGCCAGTTCCTGAGCTCGGTTCCGCTCGGCCAGGCTTGGCTCGAGACCACGCTCATCGCCGCCGCCGTCACCGTGCTCTGCTTCGCCGTGAGAAATCTCACCGGGCTCGTATTCGTCGGCCTGCTGGCGGTCGCCGCCCTGGTTCCGATGGCCCAGCAGGGCCACGCCGCGGGCACCGACGGGCATGACGCCGCCATCACCGCCCTCTTCCTGCACCTCGTCTTCGCCGCCGCGTGGCTCGGCGGCCTGCTCACCCTCGTGCTGCTGGTCAGGCAGCTCGACAACAAGCGGCTCGTCGTCGCTGTCTCGCGGTACTCGACGATCGCGTTGGTCTGCTTCATCGTGGTGGCGGCGTCGGGCTACGTGAGCGCCGAGCTTCGCATCGGGTCGCTCGACCGGCTGCTGACGCCCTACGGCATCCTCGTACTGGTGAAGGTGGCGGCCCTCATCGTTCTCGGCCTCATCGGGGCGATGTACCGCCGGCTGCTCATCAGGCGCCTGAGCGACTCGGGCGGGCGCGCAGTGTTCTGGCGCATCGTCGTGGCCGAACTGGTGTTCATGGGCGTGGCATCCGGTGTGGCCGTCGCCCTCGCGAGAACGGCGACGCCGATTCCCGAGGTGCTGCCCACCAGCCCGACGCCGGCCGAGATCCTGACCGGCTCGCCGGTTCCCGCCGAGCTGACCTTCGGCACCTTCATCACGCAGTGGAACTTCGATCTGCTCTGGCTCTTGATCTGCGGTTTCGGCATCTTCTTCTACATCGCCGGCGTGGTGCGGCTGCGGCGCCGCGGCGACCGCTGGCCGATGTACCGCACGGTGTTGTGGGTGGCGGGTATGCTGCTGCTCGCCTTCGTGACGAACGGGTTCATGAACGTGTACGAGAAGTACCTGTTCAGCGTTCACATGATGGGGCACATGATTCTCGCCATGATGATCCCGATTCTGCTGGTGTCAGCGGGGCCCATTACCCTCGCGCTTCGTGCCATCGCCAAGCGCACCGACGGCACGCGCGGCGGGCGGGAGTGGATACTGCTCGCCGTGCACTCGAAGGTCGGCAGCTTCCTCGCGAATCCGATCGTGGCCGCGGTGCTCTTCGCGGGCAGCCTGCTCGTCTTCTACTACACACCCCTGTTCCGCTGGGCGACCACCGATCACATCGGGCACGAGTGGATGATCATCCACTTCTTGATCGTGGGCTACCTCTTCGCGCAGGCCCTCATCGGCATCGACCCCGTGCCGTTCAAGCTGCCCTATCCGTTCAAGCTGCTGCTGCTGCTCGGCACCATGGCCTTCCACGCCTTCTTCGGCCTGACGCTGATGACCGGCTCGGGGCTGCTGCTGGCCGACTGGTACGGGTCGATGGGCCGCACGTGGGGCATCAGCGCCATCGCCGACCAGCAGTACGGTGGCGGCATCGCCTGGAGCATCGGCGAGATACCCACCGTCATCCTGGCTATCGTGGTGGCCATCCAGTGGGGTCGCAGCGACACCAAAGAGACCAAACGCCTCGACCGCAACGCAGACCGCACGAACGATGCCGAGCTCAACGAGTACAACGCGATGCTGCAGCGCCTCGACAAGACGCGGTGAGGCCGGCATGCACTACAGTGACCTCGTGGTAGCGACGACATGGTGACCGCGGCAGGCCCCCAGCTCTCGGCCGAGCAGCAGCGCGTGTTCGAACTCATCGAGGGTACGAAGAACCACGTGTTCGTGACGGGGCGGGCCGGCACCGGCAAGTCCACTCTGCTGAACCATCTGGCCTGGAACACCGAGAAGCAGGTGGTGATCTCGGCCCCGACCGGCGTCGCGGCGTTGAATGTGGGCGGCCAGACCATCCACTCTCTGTTCCGGCTGCCGATCGGCGTGATCGCCGACCACGACATCGAACAGGGCGGCGATGTGCGCAAGATCCTGAACACCATCGACACGCTGGTCATCGACGAGGTCTCGATGGTCAATGCCGACCTGATGGATGCGATCGACCGCAGCCTGCGTCAGGCGCGGCAGCGGCCACTCGAGGCATTCGGCGGCGTGCAGATCGTGCTGTTCGGCGACCCCTACCAGCTGGCACCGGTGCCGGGCGACTCCGACGAGCGGGCGTACTTCAGCGACCACTACGCGTCGATGTGGTTCTTCGACGCGAAGGTGTGGCGCGAGGCGGTGCTCAACATCGTCGAGCTCAGTGAGATCCACCGGCAGAGCGACGACGACTTCAAGTTCATGCTCAACGCGGTGCGCCACGGCATGGTGACGAAAGAGATCGCGGATGCCCTGAACGGCGCCGGGGCCAGAACGCCGCCGACCGACGGCACCATCACCCTCGCCACCCGCAACGATTCGGTGAACCGCATCAACGCTGAGGCGCTGAAGCGGTTGAAGGGGGCGCTCAAGACGGCGAAGGCCGAGGTGTCGGGCGACTTCGGCGGCCGCGCCTACCCGGCCGAAGAGAGTCTCGAGCTGAAGGCCGGCGCCCAGGTGATGTTCCTGCGCAACGACTCAGACCAGCGCTGGGTGAACGGCACCATCGGCACGGTCACCAAGATCGCCGGCTCTGTGTGGGTGGAGGTCGACGGCGAGGTGCACGAGGTCGAGCCGGTGAGCTGGGAGAGGTACAAGTACTCGTACTCGACGACCAGCAAGCAGCTCACGAAAGACGTCATCGGCGAGTTCACCCAGTTTCCGTTGCGCCTGGCCTGGGCCGTCACCATCCACAAATCGCAGGGCAAGACGTACGACCGCGCGATCGTCGACCTCGGTTCGCGGGTCTTCAGCTCGGGCCAGACCTACGTGGCCCTGAGCCGCCTGACCTCGCTCGACGGGCTCTACCTGTCGAGGCCGCTGCGCCCCGCAGACATCATCGTCGACACCGACGTGCAGCGGTTCATGCGCCGACCGACGCCACAATGAGCTCGGCGAGCTCGTCGGGCCGCGAGAACTGGGGCCAGTGCCCGGTCGGCAGCGCCAGAACGGTGCAGTCGGTCAACCGGGGCAGCTCGACCAGGAAGGGCACGCCTTCGGCCGCATAGTGGTTCAGCTGGTCGGGCGACATCGTGGTGCTGATCACCGTCGAGCGGATGCCGAGCCGGCGCGGATCGTCACTGATGACGATGCCATCCCTCGCCACGCCACTCGGTTCGGGCACGGCGTTGGCCCGAAACTCGTCGAGCAGTTGCGGTGTGAGCCCGGCCAGGTCGTCGGTGTCGAAGAATTCCCACGGGGGCAGTAGCAGCTCACCGTCGATCTCGGGAATGTCAGGATTGATCGCGAGCCCGTTCGCGAGCGGCCCGCTGTCGACGTAGACGACCTGCCGCACTCGGTCGGGCCGCTGGTCAGAGGCTGCGTAGCTGATGGGGCCGCCGCCGCTGTGGCCGATCAGCACGATATCGGCGTCGTCGCCCTGGGGCAGCTCGTCGATGGCGGCGACGACGGCCGCGATGTGGTCGGCGAGGCCGATGCCCCGGCGGTCGTCGTCGACCGACGTCATGCCCGGCAGGGTGAGCGGATGCACGGCGTGGCCCGCATCGAACAGCGCTGCCGTGACCGGCGACCATGACCAGGCCCCCAGCCAGAAGCCCGGCACCAGAATGACGTTCATCGTCGACCCCCGATCATCGTGCCCCCAGCTTAGGCGGATGCGGCCGCCCTACGCGGCTGCGGCCGCCTTGGCGTCGGCGAGGTCGATGAAGAGCTCGGTGTTGAAGCGGTACGCGGCCACGACCTCGTCGATCACGCGCTCACGCTCATCGTCGCTCCAGTTCACCGCGTCGAGCTGGGCGCGATAGGTCTGTTTGAACTCGCGGGGCTTGGCGATGTCGGCGAAGAGGTAGAAGCCCACACCGTTCGTCTCGAAGCCGAACCGGCGTTGCATCAGGGTGCGGATGACCTGGCCACCCGACAGGTCACCGAGATAGCGCGTGTAGTGGTGGGCGATGAACCCGCCGCTCCAGGTGGCCCCCACTTCGCGGATGCGGGCGGCATAGCGGGCGGTCGTCGGCAGCGGAGTGATCTGCTCGAGCCAGTCGTCGCCGATCAGAAAGGCGAGGTCTTCGCGAATGGCGGGCAGGCGGGTGAGCTTCGACGAGATGAAGGGCGCGGCGGTCGGGTCGTTCTTCATGCGCTCGGCGGCCGACTCGATGGCCTCGTAGATGAAGTAGTGCTGCGCGACGAGCGCGATGTAGTCGTCTCGGCTGCCAGCGCCGTTCATCAGATCGGTCATGAAGCCGGCGCCCTCGCTCTCGCCATGACCCGACCAGGTGCGCTCGCGGAGGGCCTGGGAGAAGGGGATGACATTCGACACGACGACTCCTAGGTAAGTGTGCCCTTACCTTACTCGACGTGGTCGCGCGGCGGTAGCCCGAGGGCCGCCGACGCCGCGTCGGAGAGCGCCACGATCTGCTGCCTGATCTCGCCGCGCGTCTGGATCGTGCCGGCCGGCCAGGGCACGACGACCTGCACGGTCTCGTCTTCGGGAACCAGCCACGCTGTCCAGGTGCCGCCGACCGTGTCGAGGTCTATCATCTGGGCGCGCTCGGCGTCGGGAGCACCGAACGCACGCACGATGGCGAGGTTGTCGTCGGAGTGGTCGTTGTTCATGTGCGCCAGGATGGCGTCGACAATGTCTGCGGCGAAAGCGGTCATGCCCTTACGGTAGCGAAACGCTGGCAGCAAATCGCGCATCGGTGACCAGAACCCGTGCGGGGGCATCCGGCGTCGCTGCCTACACTGTCGGCATGGCTATTGTTCCCGACACCAAGAACTGGACATGGGTTCTCGAACGAGAATGCCCCGAATGCGGCTTCGACTCGTCGGCGACCGACGCCCACGACGTGCCCCGGCTCACCCGCGAGAATGCCGCGGCCTGGCCCGCGGTGCTGGCCCGCGCTAATGTCGCCGAGCGCCCCGACGCGTCGACCTGGTCGGCGCTCGAGTACGGGGCGCACGTGCGAGACGTGTTCCGCATCTTCCGCCTGCGTCTTGCGCTGATGCTCGACGAAGACGACCCGGCCTTCGCCAACTGGGATCAGGATGCCACAGCCATCGACGAGCGGTACAACGACCAAGACCCGGCCGTCGTCTCGGCCGAGCTCCTGGCGGCGGCCGAGGCGCTCGCCGCAGCGCTCGACTCTGTACGTGACGAGCAGCGCCACCGCACCGGCCGGCGAAGCGACGGATCGGCTTTCACGGTCGACACCCTGGCGCGGTACTTCATTCATGACCCCGTGCACCACCTGCACGATGTGAACGGCTAGCCGGGCATCCGGTCCGCAGGGGTGGCGGCGATCCGGCCCGAGCGACGGCGGTCGCCGACCGGCGGCGGGCTACTCGTCGAGGTGCTCCTGCAGAAAGTAGGTCGACCGCGCGAAGGCGAGGGCGGCCGCGTTCTTGTCGAGCCGGTCGAGCAGGGTGGCGTTGGCGAAGTACGGCTCGGTTCCCGCGTACAGGTGCCGCCCGACCGGCGTGCCCATCTCCTTCAGGCGGCTGACGAAGGCGTCGGTGGTGAGGCCGGCCCCCCACGGCCCAGAATCGCTGAAGTTCAGCAGCACCGGGCACGGGATGACACCCGGCTCGTCGTCGCCGAGCCCTGCCGCGTACGCGACGACGGCATCGACCGACCCGGCCTGGGCGAGCCGCAGTGCGAGCCAGCCGCCGACCTCGAAGCCGAGCACGCCGACCTTGGTACTGTGCGACTGGATGCTCGCGTCGGGTGCCCCGTCGAAACCGTGCCCCCGGCCGAGTTCCACCGCGTCTTCGAGCGTGGCGAGCGCGAAGCCGATGTCGATCGTCTCGCGCAGGTGCTCTGCGCCGTCGGCGTCGATCGTCGCCAGCCCGTTGAAGAGATCGGGAACGACCACGTAGAAGTCGCGGTTGGCCAGGGCTGTGGCGTACGACTCGAGGTAGGGCAGTCGCCCGAAGCTGTCGTGCACGACCACCACCGACGGGTTGCCGGGCACCCCGAACGTGAGGGGCCAGCTCGGCGACGGTATGTCGATGAACTCGGGCACACTCACGGCCGTTCGGCGACGATGGCCGCCAGAACGGCGAGCATCGAGCGGCGCATGTAGCGCCGCCACAGCGGGCCGATGACGCGGCGTACGAGCAGGGTGCGGCCGGGCAGCGGCCGGTACGCGTAACTCCAGGTGATGTGGGTGCGACCGGGAGTACCCGGTGCGTAACTCCAGCGGGCGGAGGCGTCTGACACGATGTGGCTGAGCACCCCGGTGAACTGCGTGACGTCGTAGTCGAAGTGGCCGGCCGCCGACGGCTCGGCGGGCCGCTCGTAGCGCACGATCTGCTCGCGGAAGCTGCCGCCGTCAGAGAGGAAGACGGTACGCGAGTCACCCGCGGCGCCGTAGGTCTCGCCGTGGTTCTCGAGGCCGACGACCGCCGGCAGCACGCCCAGGTACCCGGTGAACAGCGTGCTGTCGTCGCGCGGTACGATCACGTCGAAGGCGAACTGGGGTTCGGAGAAACTGACGCCCACCGCGGTGAACAGAACCGGCTTCGGCTGCATGGATGCTCTCGTCGATGATGGGGAGGATGCGGTACGGGCGCCTCGCCGAGGCGGGCTGCTCGTGGATTGCGTGCACCGATTCTAGCGGGCAGACCAAGCCTCGACACCGTTGTCTCCGGGCGTGGCCGATGCAGAACCGGTAGAGTCATGGTGTCGCCCCCGAGTGTCCGGCAGGCATTCCTGCCTTCGGCCGGCGGCCAGTGAGGGTTTCACGCGTGGCTGCTGCACGCATTCGTCTCGTCGGCTCCTACGCCGACATTCTCCGCGTTCCCGGATCGCGCAGTTTCGTCGCCGCCGGCTGGCTGGGGCGCATGCTGCGCTCCACGACGGGAATCGCCACCATTCTGCTCGTGTCGGCGCAGAGCGGCAGCTTCGCCCTCGCTGGTGCCGTGTCGGGGGCCACGGTGGTGGGGCTCGCCATCGGCGGGCCGCTCTGGTCGAGGGCCGTGGATGCCCGGGGCCAGCGCCGTGTGCTGCCATTGACTCTCACGGCCGCCGCCGCCGCGGCGGCCGCCCTGGTGCTGGTGGTCGTCTGCGCGGCCCCCGTGTTCACCTGGTTCATCGCCGCGTTCCTGCTCGGGGCTGCGTCGATCGACGTCGGATCGCTGGTGCGTGCGCGCTGGCGCTCGGCGGTCTCGTCGCCGCAGCAGCGCCACACGTCGCTCGCGCTCGAGTCGGTGAGCGACGAACTCGTCTTCGTCGTCGGGCCGCCGCTCGTCACGCTCATCGCCGCGTCGGCCGGAACGGTGGTCGGCTTCGCGACGGGCGTTCTGGTGGGCGTCGGGGGCGGGTTCTGGCTGTGGTCTCAGCGCTCGACCACTCCGCGGGTGCACACCCAGCCCGGCGGTCTGCCGCTGCCGCGCCGTTCGTGGCGCCCGCCCGCGGGCGTGCTGGGCCTGCTGCCGATCTACCTCGGGGTCGGAACCGTGTTCGCCGCCATCGACCTGGCCGCCGTCGGCCTCGGCACCGAGACCGGCCAGCCCTGGCTGACAGGCGTGATTCTCGCGGTCTTCTCGGTCGGCAGTGTGCTCGCCGGCTTCGCGTTCGGCCCGATCAGCGCCGGCTGGACGCCCGCCACCCGCGTGCTGGTGAGCGCCGTCGCCTACGCGGTTGTCGTGCCGAGCCTGCTGATGTTCCAGAGCCCCGGGGTTCTCGCCAGCCTGATCTTCGTGGCAGGACTCGTGACGACGCCGGTGCTCATCTCGGGCACGTCGCTGATCACCTCGCGCGTCGACGAGTCACGCCTGACCGAGGCGTTGACCTGGCCGTCGATCGGCCTCGCGCTCGGCGTGACGTTCGGCGGGGCGCTCGCGGGCATCGTGGTCGACGACGGGTCGGCGTTCAGCGCCTATCTCATCTCCACCGTGGCGGCGGTCGCGGTGGGGGTGTACGGGGTACTGAGTTCACTCGTGAACCGTCGCCACGGGCATCCGGAGCCGGTCGCCGCCGTGACGGCCGGGTCGGACGCGACCGCTGGGCAGAACCCCTGACTCAGGTGTTGTCGCCGCCGGTGTCGTCGGCCATCGAGCTCTGCTGAGAGACCCCGGTTCCGTTCGAGCGTGACCAGCTCCACTCGGCGACAATCGGGATGTCTTCGCCGTGCTCGCGGGTATATGCCCGTGCGCGCATACGAGCGTCTTGCATCTGCTGACGCAGGCCGGCAGCCACCACGGCGAGGTGCGGCACGCGGTCGATGACGTCCATCACCAGGTGGTACCGGTCGAGGTCGTTCAGCATCACCATGTCGAACGGCGTCGTGGTGGTGCCCTCCTCCTTGTAGCCCCGCACGTGCAGATTGTTGTGGCCGGTGCGCCGATAGGTCAGGCGATGGATGAGCGACGGGTAACCGTGGTACGCGAAGACCACGGGCTTCGTGGTGGTGAAGATGGTGTCGAACTCTTCGTCGGCGAGACCGTGCGGATGCTCGGTGTCTGACTGCAGCCGCATGAGATCGACCACGTTCACGACCCGCACCTTCAGCTGCGGCAGGTGCTCGCGCAGAATGGCGGCCGCGGCCAGCGTCTCGAGCGCCGGAACGTCGCCCGCACACGCGAGCACGACATCGGGTTCTTCGCCCTCGACCTCGGTGCCGGCCCACGGCCAGATGCCGAGGCCGCGGGTGCAGTGCGCCACGGCCTCCGCCATCGTCAGCCAGTTCGGGGCGGGCTGCTTGCCGGCCACGACCACGTTGATGTAGTCGACCGAGCGGAGGCAGTGGTCGTACGTCGAGAGCAGGGTGTTGGCATCCACCGGCAGGTAGACCCGCACGACGTCGGCCTTCTTGTTCACCATGTGGTCGATGAAACCCGGATCTTGGTGGCTGAAGCCGTTGTGATCCTGCCGCCAGACGTGAGACGAGAGCAGGTAGTTCAGCGACGAGATCGACCGGCGCCACGGAATCGTGCGCGAGACCTTCAGCCACTTGGCGTGCTGGTTGGCCATGGAGTCGATGATGTGGATGAACGCCTCGTAGCAGTTGAACATGCCGTGACGGCCCGTGAGCAGGTAGCCCTCGAGCCAGCCCTCGCACTGGTGCTCGCTCAGCACCTCCATGACACGGCCGGCCCGGGCGAGGTGTTCGTCGATCGGCCAGATGGCGGAGTTCCACTGCTTCTCGGTGGTCTTGTAGACGCCCTGCAGCCGGTTCGACGCGGTCTCGTCGGGGCCGAAGATGCGAAAGTTGTCGGGGTTCTGCTCGATGACGTCGGCGAGCCAGTCGCCCAGCACCTTCGTGGCAGAGTCGTCGGTGGCGCCGGGGCTCGGCACGTCGACCCCGTAGTCGCGAAAGTCGGGCAGGTTCAGTTCGCGACGCAGCAGGCCGCCGTTCGCGAACGGGGTGGCGCTCATCCGCAGGTCGCCGCGTGGTGCGAGCGACGTGATGAAGTCGATCGGCGCGCCGTTCTCGTCGAACAGCTCGTCGGCCTTGTACTTCTTCAGCCAGTCTTCGAGAATGCGCGTGTGCGCCTCAGTGTCGCGGGCGTTCGCGAGCGGCACCTGGTGGGCGCGCCAGGTGTTCTCGACGGGCAGGCCGTCGATCTCCTTCGGGCATGTCCAGCCTTTGGGCGTGCGCAGAATGATCATCGGCCAGCGGGCCGTACCGGTGAGGCTGCCGTCGGCGGCCTGGCGCTTGATCTCGGCGATTTCGTTGAGCACCTCGTCGAGCGTCTCGGCCATGCGCTGGTGCACGAGCAGCGGGTCTTCGTCGTCGAAGCCGCCCGAGACGATGTGCGGGTTGTGTCCGTAGCCGCGCATCAGATCGAGCAGCTCGTCCTCGGGAATGCGGGCCAGAACCGTGGGGTTCGCGATCTTGTAGCCGTTGAGGTGCAGGATCGGCAGCACGACACCGTCTTGTGCGGCATCCAGAAACTTGTTGGAGTGCCAGCTGGTGGCCAGCGGGCCCGTCTCTGCCTCGCCGTCGCCGATCACGCAGGCGACCAGCAGGTTCGGGTTGTCGAACGCGGCCCCGTAGGCGTGACTGAGCGAGTAGCCGAGCTCGCCGCCCTCGTGGATGGAGCCGGGGGTCTCGGGCGAGTCGTGGCTCGGGATGCCTCCCGGAAACGAGAACTGGCGGAACAGGCGCTTCATGCCCCGCTCGTCTTGCGTGATGGGCGAGTACACCTCGGAGTAGGTGCCGTCGAGGTAGGCGTTCGCGACCATGCCGGGGCCGCCGTGGCCGGGGCCGGTGACGTAGAGCGTGGCCTGCTCACGCTGCTGGATGATGCGGTTCAGGTGCGCGTAGATGAAGTTGAGCCCGGGCGTCGTACCCCAGTGACCGAGCAGGCGCGGCTTGATGTCGTCGCGGCTCAGCGGGGTCTTCAGCAGGGGGTTGTCGAGCAGGTAGATCTGACCGATCGACAGGTAGTTCGCGGCGCGCCACCACGCGTTCACGCGCTGCAACTCTTCGCCCTCGAGTCGCTGCGGCTCGAGGCTGGGCCACGGATGCCCGGCGGCACCCCCGCCGGGCGGCGCAGCCTCGTTCAGAGCTGTCGCGGGTGTTTCGGCCAGATCGGTCATGGTGAAGCCCTTCGTGTGCGCGGGCCCACAGTAGAGCTCGGCGTGGTCTGTCGTGGCCAGCCTATGCACACGGGCGGGGCGCCACTAGGTCTGGGCTGTGACGATCTGGTGAACTCGCCGTCAGAGGTGCCGCAGGTACCGTTCCGGCGCGTCGAGAAACCGCCGCCAGTGCTGCACCAACTCGAGCTCGGCCCACGCCGAAGGGCGCAGGCCGTCGGCGTCGAGCTCGACGATGCTCGCCCCGTGCATCGCAGTCAGGATGGGCGAGTGGGTGGCGCAGATGACCTGGCCTCCCGCCTCTACGACCTCGGCCAGCTTCGCGATGAGGCTCAGGCAGGCCGTGAACGACAGCGCCGCCTCCGGCTCGTCGAGAATGTAGAGCCCGCGGCCACCGAAGCGTTCCTCGAAGGTCTGCAGAAAACTCTCGCCGTGGCTCACCTCGGTGTAACCGGGGCCGTAGCCGAGCCGCTCGAACACGTCGAAGGCAGTCTCCGACCGCAAGAAGAATCCCTTCGCCTTGGTGCGCACCATGGCGACGCCCTCGGCTCCGCGGTCGAGCACGAGGATTTCGCCGAGCGGGGAGCGCGCAAGCTCTGATGAGTACTTGCGGCCACTGTGGCCGCCCCGAACATCCACCCCCCACGCCTCGGCGATGGCCTCGACGATGGTCGACTTGCCACTGCCGTTCTCGCCGACGAGAAAGGTCACGGGCGCTTCGAGGCGCAGGCCCTCACCGATCAACCCCGCCACGGCGGGTACCGTGTACGGCCAGCGGCCGCGGTCGGCACGTTCGTCGGCGACCCGCAGCCCCTCGATGATCATGGCTCCACTCTGCCAGCCGCGAAGGAGTAGTGGGGTGAGGCGCCGACGGGGGTCGGGTGAGGAACGGGTCAGAGTGCCGGGGCCAGGGTGAAGCCGCCGCCGGGGGCCGGGGTGAGGCGCACGCGATCGAGGGCGTCGACGAAGAGGTCGGCGTCGAGTTCTGCGGGGTCGGCGGTTCCGCTGACGGCCAGCACCGAGCATCCGGCGGCCCGGGCAGAACGGATGCCCGCGGGGGCGTCTTCGACCACGAGACAGCGCGCGGGGTCGACGCCGAGCCGGGTTGCGGCGAGCAGGTACGGCTCGGGATCGGGCTTGCCACGGGTGATGTCGTCGGCGGTCACGAAGACGGCGGGGAGGGGGAACCCGGCAGCGGCGAGCCGCGAGGTGGCGATCAGGCGGGTGCCCGAGGTGACGATGGCACGTGCCGGGTCGGGAAGCGACGCGAACAGCTCGGTCGCCCCCGGGGTCGCCGCCACTCCCCCGGTGTCGGCCGACTCGAGCTGCTCGATGCGCAGTGCGGCGGCGGGTACCAGCTCGGGGGCGAGCAGCCGCTCGAGCAGGGCCCTGGCGGGCTGGCCATGGTTGGTCTGCACCTCGGCCGGGTCGAAGGTGTACTCCTGGGCGAGCCGGCGCCAACTGCGCAGCACGGCGGGGGTCGAGTCGATGAGTGTTCCGTCGAGGTCGAACAGCACCGCATCGAACGTGGCGCCGAACAGCGGGCTCGACGGGTCGATGGGTTCGCGCCGGCCGAGGTGCTGCAGGACGCGCTGCAGCTGCTGGTGGGTCGAGAGGGCCGCCTCCACGCGCAGGTGCGGGATGCCCGGGGTCACCGCCGGCGGGCCGGCCAGACGGTGGGCGTCACGCGCTTCGCCCCGGGCCTGCCGGCGTTCGGCGAGCAGCTCTGGTGACCCGTCGACGTGCACGACTTCGATGGTCGTGTCGGGCAGCGACGACGACAGCGCACGCCACTCGTCTCCTCCCCGCAGCTCGGCGGTGAACGGTGCGACCAGCACGGCGCCCATCGGCAGGCCGGCGATGTCGGCCGCGGCGGCGACCAGGGCCGCGTATCGGCCCCGGCGCACCTCGGCGGCGTGCGGGCCCGACAGCCAGTGCTCGCCCGGCAGGGCACCCGTCAACGTGTCGAGCAACGGGTTGGTGAGCTGGTCGAGGTCGAGGATGGGCAGCCCCAGCTCGCGGGCGAGCGCACGGCCGAGGGTGGTCTTGCCGCTGCCGGCGGCACCGGCGACGAGGACGATGAGGGGTGGTCGGGCATCCATGTCACCGGTGACTTGACTTTGCGCGCTCATACAGTCAACATAGCAGAGACAACGTTGTCTCACACCGGTGAGACGAACGCGATGAGGAGAGATGAACGAGCGCGCAGGCATCAAAGACGTCGCCGCCATGGCGAACGTGAGCATCAAGACGGTGTCTCGCGTGATCAATGGCGTCAGCACCGTCGAACCCGCGATGCGCCGCCGGGTCGAAGAGGCCATCGTCGCGCTCAACTACGTTCCGAACACCATGGCGCGCTCGCTGAAGACCGGCGCGGGCAACACCGTGGGGGTCGTGGTCGACTCCATCGACGACGTGTTCTTCTCGTCGCTGGTCAGCGCCATCGAAGACCGCGCGATCACCCTCGGCCTCTCGGTGATCATCGGCAGCACCGGCTTCGACGCCGGCCGCGAGCACGCCCAGCTGCTGAACCTCGCCAGCCAGCACGTGCGCGGCGTCATTCTGGCCCCCGTGGGCAACGACCACACGTTTCTGGAGCCCTACCGCTCGATCATGCCCGTGGTCACCGTCGACCGTTCGGTGCCGGGTCTCGACTCGGTCACGGTCGACGACTACGCCGCCGCACGCGACGGGGTGGCGCGGCTCGTCGCGCGCGGACACCGCCGCATCGCGCTGATCGGCTACGACCCGCGCATCCAGACGGCCGACCGCCGGCGCGCCGCCTACGAAGACGTGCTCACCGAGAACGGCATCGCGCTCGACCCGCGGTTCGTGCCCGAGGTCTCGTTCGAGAGCGCCGCGGCGACGGCCGCCCTCAAGGACGTGCTGTCGCTCGCCGACCCGCCGACGGCCCTCTTTCTCGCCAACGCGCGACACGCGACCTCGGTAATCTCGGCGATGCACCACCTCGGCCGCACCGACCTGGCCGTCATCTCGTTCGGCGACTTCGCCCTCGCCGACGCAGTGAACCCTGCCGTCTCGTGCATCGACCAAGACCCCTACCTCATCGGCGCCCTGGCGTTCGAGCGCCTGGTGGAGCGGTTCGGCGACACGTCGCTCGAGGCGGTCGACCGCACGGTCGAGACCGGCTTCGTGTCGCGCGCCAGCCACCTCATCTCGGCCCCCAAGCTCACCGACGTTCTCACCTCAGAAAGGCGCTGACCGGATGCCCAGAACCTTCGTTGCCGGCCTCGACCTCGGCAGCACCGGAGTCAAAGTGCTCCTTGCAGACGACGAGGGCGTCGAGCTGTTCGTCGAACAGCGCCCGACGCCCTGGCGCGCGGGCCCCGGTGGCACCACCGATCTCGACGCCGACCGGCTGGTCTCGGTCATCCGTGACCTGCTCGAGACGGCCGCCGACCGGCTGACAGCCCTGGTCGCGGCCGACGAGGCACATGTCGCCGCCATCGCCGTGTCGGGCATGGGCGAGACCGGTCTTCTGCTCGACGCCGCCGGCCGCGCCGTCGCCCCGGGCATGGCATGGTTCGACCCGCGCGGGCAGCAGCAGGTGGATGCCCTTCCCGAGAGCCTCCGCACCGAATTCGCCGGCCGCACCGGCCTGCCCGTCGGCGTGCAGGTGTCGGTCGTCAAGATTCTGTCGTTGCGCGACGGCGGACTCGCGCTGCCCGGCCTGCGCTGGTTCAACCTGCCCGAGTTCGTGGCCTTCGCGCTCGGCGGCCTGCCGGTGAGCGACTATTCGCTCGCCTCGCGCACCGGGCTGCTCGATCAGGATTCGGGCCAGCCCTGGGCCGAGATGCTCGACCACCTCGGCGTCGACTCCGGCTTTCTGCCGACGCTCGTCGACTCGGGCACCGACCTCGGCCCCGCGACGGCAGACTGGCTGCCCGCCGCGTTCCAGGATGCCCGGCTCACCGTTGCCGGCCACGACCACCTCGTGTCGGCTGTCTCGGGCGGCGCCGTCGCCGACGACCGGTACCACGCGTCGATGGGCACGGCCGAGGTTCTGCTGCGGGTGCTCGACCAGCCGCTCTCGGCCGAGGCCCGCTCGCGCCTGGCCGACTGGCTGATCAACTGCGTGCGGCACGTCGTGCCCGGGCAGTTCGTGCTCGTGGCGGGCGTCAAGACAGGCCTGCTCATGCGGCGGGCCCTGCAGATGTCGGGCATCACCGACCGGGCCGGCCGTGATCGGCTCGACGCCGAAGTGCTCGCGCTGCCCGTGGAGGGCTCGCTCGACGCCGGAGCCATCGAGGTGAGGGGCGCGCGCAACGACGACGGCGTGCTCTCGCTGACCGTTCGCGGCGACGGCGTCAGCCCCGCCGAGCTCTTCGGAGCGGTGCTGCGGCACGGCAACGACGAGATCCAACTGCTCATCGACGCGATGAACCGTGAGGTGGCACCGGCCAGCTCGACGGTGCTGACCGGCGGCTGGGCAGACATGGGCAGCGTGCAACGCGCCCGTGCCCTCGTTCTCGGGCCGATCACCGTGTCAGAGCGCTCGCAGGACACCTCGTACGGCGCGACGATGTTCGCCGCGCGGCTGCTCGCCCCCGACCCCAACTGACCGGGCTGCCGCGCGCCCTGCCGGGATGCGCACCGCAGCCGCATCCACCGCCCGATCGCACACGCTCCCAGACCCCGAGCATCCACACCGCACCATCGCACCACCCCAGACCCACACAACAAGGAGAAACACCCATGAACGAACTGACCCCCCTCGAACGCCGCGCGATGTCGAAGATCGTCACCCCCGGTGGCCGCATGCTCATCGTCGCCGCCGACCAGCGCAACGGAATGAAGGCCGTCATGAAGGATGCCCCCGCCGGCCCCGGCTCGGTCACCCTCGAGCAGCTCGCCGCGGCGAAGGCCGACATCGTGAAGTTCCTGGCCAACAACGGCCCGGCCATCCTGCTCGACCCTGAGGTCGCGCTGCCCCTGATCGTCGAGAGCGGCGTGATCGACAGCGACACCGGCCTCGTCGTCGGCATGGACGCTTCGGGCTTCGACACGGTCGACGGCCTGCAGTACACCCGCTTCTCGACCGGAGTCACCCCGCGCACGGTTCGCGACCTCGGTGGCGACGCGGCGAAGATGCTCTGGTACATGCGCCCCGACAAGCAAGACGCCGACTCGCGTGTCGTCGCCGAGATCGCCGACCTCGTGAAGGCGTGCACCGAGGAGGGCCTGCTGCTCATCGTCGAGATTCTGGTCTACCGCCTCGAGGGCGAGACCGAAGAAGAGTACAAGGCCATCTTCCCGCAGCTGGTCATCGACGCAGCGAAGCTGTCGGTCGGTGCCGGCGCCAAGGTGCTGAAGCTGCAGTACCCGGGCTCGGCCGAGGCTGCCGCCGCCGTGACCGCTGCGGCCGACGGTGTGCCGTGGGCCGTTCTGTCGGCCGGCGTCGACCACGAGACGTTCATCGAGCAGGTCGCAACGGCCGTCGAGAACGGCGCGAGCGGCGCCATGGCGGGCCGCTCGCTCTGGAAGGACAGCCTCGCCGTCTCGCCCGAGACCCGCGAAGAGCTGCTGACCACACGGGCGCTGCCGCGCCTGCAGGAGCTGGCTGCCGTTCTCGACCGCAGCTCAGTGCTCGTCTAGGCACCATCGCACGAAGGCGGGGCCGGGGCGGCGGGAGGGTCGTCCCGGGCCTCGGCCTCGTTCGCGCGAGCGCCCTCGCGCTAGCGGTCGGGGTCGCGGTCGCGCTCGGGGTCGCAGCGGTTCAGCGCGCGCGCAGGGCCGCGAGCACGCTGGGCGCCACCGGAAGCTGGGGTATCAGCACCGACTGCAGTGAGTGGTAGAGGTCGGGCTTGGCCGCGTCGGCGGGGGCGCCGAGTCGCTGGCGCCACGATCCGAGGTCGCAGTCGATGAAGGCCTCGTCGATGTGGTCGAGCCAGAGCTCGTACTGCGCTGCCGCGCCGGGGGATCCGCCGGGCAGGCGAGCGAGAACGGATGCCGCGGCGATCGCCTCGGCCGCTACCCAGTGCAGGTGCATGGTGCTCACCGGCTCGCCGTCGAAGTCGGTCGTGTACAGAAATCCGTCGGCGCCGTCGCGGGCCCAGCCGTCGACGGCCGGCCGCTCGAACAGGGAGTTCGCGGCGGCCACGAAGCCCTCGGTGCCGGGCAGTGCCGAGCACTGGGCGATGAGACGGCTCCACTCGAAGCCGTGCCCCACCGTGTAGCCGAAAGGCACGAAGGCGTGGTCGGGTCTGTCGCGGTTCGCGCCGGGGTCGGCCACCCAGTCTGCCGTGTAGTGCTCACAGATGCGCCAGTCTCGCCCGGCCGCCTCGGCGATCACGAAGCGGCAGATCGCGAGGGCACGGTCTCGCCACTCGGTCTCGCCAGTGACCTCGAAGGCGGCGAGCAGCGCCTCGACGAGGTGCATGTTGGCGTTCATGCCGCGGTAGGGGGTCGGCTGCCCGGCCGCGTCGATGCGGTCGACACCGAGCTGGGCGGTGGGCTCCCAGAACGCGGTGTCGAAGCGCTCCAGGGCGTTCCGCAGCAGGGTGGATGCGCCCGGTTCGTCGATCGCGACGCCGGCAGCGGCGGCCAGAATCACGAAGTCGAGGGTGTACAGGCTCTGCAGGGCATCCGGCGCGTCTGCACCGGCACCGGCGGGGGTGGCGAGTGCGGGCGGGTGGTCGGTCAGACCCCGCCTGGGCTGCGCGGAGGCGGTGGCGGGCGCTGCCGGGTGGTCGGGCCAGCCCGGGCCCGGTTGCGCGGCGAGGGCGTCGAGCATCCGGCCCGCCGCCGACCGCATGCCGGGGTGCCCGCGCAGGGCCGCCACCGCGTGCACGAAGGCCATGCGGGCCGTCAGAAAGGTCGGGGCGCACGGCCCCGGCACCGCTCCCCCACTGGCGTCGAGCTGAACGGCATGGCCGTGGGCGTCGGTGCGGGCCCGCGGAAAGCCGATCAGCCGTGCCTCCTCACCCTGCAGCCACACCCCGTGGGCGGGGTCGGCGAGCCAGCCGAGAGCCTTCATGCTCAGCTGGCAGCCTGCAGCGGCGAGAACGTGTCGTCGTCGCTCGCGAGGTCGCCGTTCGCCGGCTCTGTGACCGGCGAATCCCACGGCACGAGACAGGATGCCCGCTCGACCAGACCGACCGGCAGAATGGTTCGCCGGCGGTACCGCTTGGTGGGGTTCGCGATGCGGTCGAGAATGCGCGTGATGGCCAGGCGGCCGAGGTTTGCGGGGTCTTGGTCGACGACGGTGATGGCCGGCCGCAGTGCATTCGCCATGGGGAAGTCGCCGAAACCGACCAGCGCGAGGTTCGACTGGTGCGCCTCCTGCAGCGCCGGAATCAGCGACATCGAGCAGCGGGCGTCAGACGAGAACACCGCGGTCGGCTCGAGCTGCCGGCCGATGAGGGTGGCGACCGCCTGCCGGGCGCCCTCGACGGTGCGCGCCCCGAACACCACGAGGTCGTCGCGGTAGGGCAGGCCGGCGTCGGCGAGGGCACTCTTGTAGCCCTCGAGCCGGTTGGCGGTGGTCGGGATGCTGAGCGTGTCGCCGATGAACGCGATGCGCGTGTGGCCGTGCCGAATCAGGTGGGTGGTGGCGGCGTGGGCCCCACCGAGGTCGTCTTCGACGAAGCTGTCGACGGCGAGCTTGGTGGGAGCGCGGTCGACGAACACCACGGGGGTGTGGTCTGTCCAGCGCGACAGGTAGGCCTGGTTCTCAGAGATGGGCGCGACGATGAGGCCGCTGAGCTGAAACCGCAGCAGCGACTCGAGCACCGGCTCTTCGCGGCTCGGGTCGTTGCCGAGGCTCGTGACCGACACCGACATGTTCTGCTCGGCGGCGATCTCTTCGACGGCTCGGGCGATCGAGGAGAAGAACGGGTCGGCGATGTCGGGCACTGCGACGCCGATGACGGGCGCGCGGCCCGTGCGGAAGTTCTGCGCCAGCGTGTTCGGCACGTAGTTCAGCTGCTTCATCGCGGCGAGGATGCGCTCGCGGGTGGCCGGGGCGACGTGCGGATCGTCGTTGAACACCCGCGAGACGGTCTTCGCGCTCACCTTGGCGTGGGCCGCGACATCGTGCATCGTCGTCATTGCGTCACCTCGTTCTCACATCGCTGTCACACGCTCGAATGGCACCGGTGTCATGCTATCCGACCGCACCGGCCACCGGCTGCCCCTCTCCAGGGGTCAGCGCGCGGTGTACCCGCCGTCGATCGGCAGCGAGACGCCCGAGATCATGCCGGCGTCGTCGCTGAGCAAGAACGCGATCGGAGCCGCGATGTCGGCCTCCGTCGCCCACTTGCCGAGCGGCATGGCCTCGAGAAAGGGCCCCTCGATGTCGGGGCGGCCCCAGTACCAGGCCGACATGGGGGTCATCACGACGGTCGGGTTCACGCCGTTGACCCGGATGCCGTACTGGCCGAGCTCGAGAGCCGACACCCGCGTGATGTTGTCGAGCGCTGCCTTCGACGATCCGTACGAGATGTGGCCGGTCAGCGCCACCAGGCTGGCCTGGCTCGACACGTTCACGATCGAGCCGCCCTTGCCGAGGCGGATCATGGATGCCGCCGCGTACTTGATGACGAGCAGGCTGCCGCGCGCGTTGATGCGCATCACCTTGTCGAACACCTCGATGTTGGTCTCGGTGGGGCTGGCGATCTCGCCGCCCCAGCCGCCGCAGTTCACCACACCCCACAGGTCGAGGCCCTCGAGTGCGCCCTTGATGCTCTCTTCGCTGGTGAGGTCGAAGGGCAACGGCCGGGCGCCGGTCTCGGCCACGATGGGAGCCAGCGACTCGTCAGAGAGGCCGCTGGCGATGACGTCTGCGCCCTTCGCGACGAGGTGACGAACGGTTTCGCCGCCGATGCCGCCGCTGGCGCCGGTGACCAGAATGGTGCGGCCGTTGAAGTCGGTCATGGGGTGTGGTCTCTTCTCTTTCGACTCTGAAAATGGGGCGGCACGGGGCGGGCTGCGAAGGCCGCGGCGGTGCTGCATGCCAGTGTAACCACAATCCGGGCATCCTTGTCATCGGTGACATGAAATTTCGGCGAATTGCTTGACACCCGTGACATGGGGGGCTTAGCGTCTCTGCAGCGGTTGTTTTCGCATAGCTCCGAACCTGCTTCGATCGGTGCGAATCTGCCCAGAACTACAGGAATGCTTCACAGACGCAGCGATATTTCTCTCAGTCGGTGATGCACAGAACCCGATGGAGAAGCGATGTCTGACAGCACGCAGAGCCGTGAGAGCCTGGCCCAGCCGGCTGTCATGACCGCGAGCATTCAGGATCTCGCCGCTCGTGCCCGTGCCCTCGTCGTGCCGGGGGAGCGCCGCATTCTCGGGCTCACCGGCGCCCCCGGGGCGGGCAAGTCGACCGTGGCCGCAGCACTGCTCGACGCGCTCGGCACCGACGCGGTCATCGTCGGCATGGACGGGTTCCACCTCTCGAACCAGGAGCTGTCGCGGCTCGGTCGCGCCGACCGCAAGGGTGCGTCAGACACGTTCGACTCGTTCGGGTTCGCCGCGCTGCTCGAACGCCTGCGCACCGCCTCTGAGACGGTGTACGCGCCGGTCTTCAACCGCGGTCTCGAAGAATCGATCGGCAGCGCGGTTGCGGTCGACCCGTCGATTCCGCTCATCATCACCGAGGGCAACTACTTGCTCTCTGACGAACCGGGCTGGGCGCGGGCCGGGCGGGCCATCGACCAGATCTGGTACATCGATGTCGACCTCGACGAGCGCCGGCGCCGGCTGGTGCTGCGCCACGAATCGTTCGGTCGCTCTGTCGCCGCGGCCGAAGACTGGGTCGAGAACGTCGACCTGAAGAACGGCGCCGCCATCGAAGCGGCAAAGGGCCGCGCCGACCTCATCGTCGAACTGACCGAGGACTGACCGCCGCCCACACACTCTTCTCACCCGCACGGCACCACCCCAACGAAGGACAAGGAATGCGCACAGGACGATCTGTGGCGAACCAGCCACCGACAGACAGCAGCGGGAGCACCGCGGCAGACGTTATGGAGTACCACAATGACTAGCACCATCCCCATTCTCGAGGCGCGTGGCCTGACCCGCAGCTTCGGTGCCGTGCGGGCCCTCGACCACGTCGACTTCGACATCAACGCCGGTGAGGTCGTCGCCCTGATCGGCGACAACGGTGCGGGCAAGTCGACCCTCGTGAAGGCGCTCTCGGGCAATCTGGCGCTCGACTCGGGCGAGATCTACTACGCCGGCGGCCGGGTCGACCTGACGTCGACCACCGCGGCGAGCAAGCTCGGCATCGAGACGGTCTACCAAGACCTGGCACTGGCGCCGCACCTGAACCCGGCCCAGAACATGTTTCTCGGTCGTGAACTGCCGGCCCCGGGCATCCTGGGCAAGTTCGGCTTTCTCGACAACAAGACGATGCGCCTGCGCTCGAAGGCCGCGTTCAACGACCTCGGCGCGACAGTTCGCTCGCTGAGCGACCCGGTCGGCGGAATGTCGGGTGGCCAGCGCCAGGCGATCGCGATCGCCCGTGCCGTGGCCTGGGCGAAGGGCGTCATCTTTCTCGACGAGCCCACCGCCGCCCTCGGTGTCGTTCAGACCAAGAACGTTCTCGAGACCATCCGCCGCGTGCGCGACAAGGGTGTCGGCGTCGTCTTCATCAGCCACAACATGCCGAACGTCATGGAGGTCGCCGACCGGGTGCAGGTTCTGCGCCTCGGCCGCCGTATCGCGACGTTCGAAGCGAACAAAACGAACATGGAAGAACTGGTCGCCGCGATGACCGGCGCACTGGACGGAGCAGGAGCATGACCCAGACAGCCACCCCCACCGGGGTTCCGGTGGCGCCCAACGTCGACGACGGCAAGCCCAGGAACTTCCTCTCGCGGCTGACCGGCATCCAGTCGTTCCAGATCCTGCTGGTGCTCATCGTGATCTTCCTGATCTTCACGATTCTGGCGCCGACGATCTTTCCGCAGTGGACCAACATTCGTCAGATCGTGCAGAACGTCTCGATTCTCGCGGTGCTCGGCATCGGCATGACCTTCGTCATCATCACCTCGGGCATCGACCTGTCGGTCGGCTCGGTGCTGGTGTTCTCGGGGGTCGTCTCGGCCAAAGTGATGGTCGCCCTCGGCGGCCAGGGCTGGGGAACGGCCGTGATCGGCCTCATCGTCGCGATCGTCGTCGGCCTCGCCTGGGGCCTGCTGAACGGCTTTCTGATCGCCAAGGCGAAGGTGCCGCCCCTCATCGTCACACTGGGCACACTCGGCGCGGCGCTCGGCCTCGCCCAGGTGCTCACCGACGGCGTCGACATTCGCGACGTGCCCACCGTTCTGACCGACACCATCGGCTACGGCAACGTGTGGGGAACGACCATCCCGCTGATCTCGCTGCTCGCGCTGATCATCGTGATCATCTTCGCGGTGATTCTGCACAAGACGAAGTTCGGCCTCTACACCTTCGCCGTCGGCTCGAACGAAGAAGCGGCCCGCCGCGTCGGCGTGAAGGTCGACCGCCAGCTGATCTCCATCTACGCCCTGTCGGGTGCGCTCGCCGGCCTCGGCGGACTGCTCTCGCTCTCGCAGTACGGCACCACCGCCATCGCCGGGCAGTCGCAGACCAACCTGAACGTGATCGCGGCCGTCGTCATCGGTGGCACCAGCATCTTCGGTGGCGTCGGAACGATCTTCGGCACGATGGTCGGTCTGTTCATCCCCGCCGTTCTGCAGAACGGCTTCGTCATCATCGGCGTGCAGCCGTTCTGGCAGCAGGTCGCTGTCGGCGCCGTGCTGGTCGCCGCGGTGTACATCGACCAGCGACGGCGGGCCTCCGCGGCCCGTGGCGCCGGGTCGAAATCCAAGGTCTCTTTGAGCAGTCTCTGGTCGAAGAAGAAATGAAAATCACAGTCGCAACCCTGAACCAAGAGGAGCTTTAACAATGAAGTCAAAGAGACGCCTCGTCTCCCTAGTCGGTATCGGCGCCATCGCCGCACTCTCGCTCAGCGCGTGTGCGGGTGGCGGCTCGACGAGCAGCACCCCCGGCGCCTACAAACTGTCATTCGTGCAGGGCGTCGCCGGCGACGAGTTCTACATCACCATGCAGTGCGGCATCGAGGCCGAGGCCGCGAAGCTGGGCGTCACGGTGAACACCCAGGGCCCCGCCAAGTTCGACCCGACGCTGCAGAAACCCATCGTCGACTCGGTGGTCGCCTCGAAGCCCGACGCACTGCTGATCGCCCCGACCGACGTGACCGCCATGCAGGCGCCGCTGAACGCCGCGGCCCAGGCCGGCATCAAGGTCGTTCTGGTCGACACCTCGGTCGACGACCCGTCGTTCGCCACCGCCCAGATCTCCTCCGACAACAACGGCGGCGGCAAGGCCGGCTTCGACGCGATCAAGCAGCTGAACCCGAACGGCGGCAAGGTGCTGATCATGGCGACCGACCCCGGCATCTCGACGACGGATGCTCGGATCGCCGGCTTCGAAGATGCCGTCAAGGCCGACTCGTCGTTCGACTACCTCGGCGTGCAGTACAGCCACAACGACCCGGCCGAGGCAGCCAAGCTGATCACGGCCGCGCTGGCCAAAGACCCCGACATCGTGGGCGTCTTCGCGACCAACACGTTCGCCGCTGAAGGCACGGCCACCGGTGTGCGCCAGGCCGGCAAGCAGGACACGGTGAAGATCGCCGGCTTCGACGCGGGCCCCGCGCAGGTGAAAGACCTGCGCGACGGCACGATCGACGCCCTGGTCGCCCAGCAGCCGGCGCTGATCGGCGCCGACGGCGTCGATGCGGCTGTCGCCGCCCTCAAGGGCGAGACCGTCACGGCCAAGACCCAGACCGGGTTCCAGGTGTTGACGCTCGACAACATCGACACCACCGGCAAGGACTACGTCTACAAGTCGAGCTGCTAGCAGCCCGTAGAGACTCGGTGCGCCCGCGCACCGTACAGAGCCCACGGGTTCTCTCCCGAATCGTCTCGGGAGGGAACCCGTGTTCATTTCACCACCTTCAATTCGAGGAGCCCGCCCCATGGTCAAGCTGACCAACAGCACCCTGTCGTCGATCGGCCAGACGGTTCCGGTGCCGCACTACAACCGACGGAATGTGACGACCGGCATCGTGCACTTCGGGGTGGGCGCCTTCCACCGGTCGCACGAGGCGATGTTCATCGACCGGGTGCTCGCCGGCGGCCAGACCGCGGAGTGGGGCATCTGCGGCGTCGGTGTGCTGCCGTCGGACGCCGCCATGCGCGACGTCTTCGCCGCCCAAGACAATCTGTACACCCTGGTCGTGAAGCACCCCGACGGCCGGGCGGAGGCGCGGGTGATCGGCTCGATCACCCAGTACCTGTTCGCTCCCGACGACCCTGAGGCGGTCATCCGTACGCTCGCCGACCCGAACACGCGCATCGTCTCGCTGACGGTGACCGAGGGCGGCTACAACGTCAACGACGCCACCGGCGAGTTCGACGCCTCGAACCCGGCCGTGCAGCGCGACCTGGCCGCGGGGGCCGTGCCGGCAACGGTGTTCGGGCTGATCACCGAGGCGCTGCGCCGGCGCCGCGAGGCCGAGGTCGCTCCGTTCACAGTGATGTCGTGCGACAACATCCAGGGCAATGGCGTGGTCGCCCGCAAGGCGCTGACCTCGTTCGCCCTGCTCAAAGACGAAGACCTCGGCGAGTGGATCGATCGCAACGTGCGGTTTCCGAACTCGATGGTCGACCGCATCACGCCCGCCACGACCGACCAGTCGCGCGCCGAGGTCGCCTCGGTGTATGGCATCGACGACACCTGGCCCGTGGTGTCGGAGTCGTTCGAGCAGTGGGTGCTCGAAGACTCGTTCACGCTCGGCCGCCCCGCGCTCGAGTCGGTCGGCGTGCAGGTGGTCGACGACGTCGAGCCCTACGAACTCATGAAGCTGCGCCTGCTGAACGCCTCGCACCAGGCGATGAGCTACCTCGGCATTCTGGCCGGGTACACGTACGTGCACGAGGTGTGCCGCACGCCGCTGTTCAGCACCTTTCTGCTCTCGTACATGACGCAGGAGGCCTCGCCCACTCTGCAGCCGGTGCCGGGCATCGATCTCGACGACTATCGCCATGAGCTCATCGCGCGGTTCTCGAGCACGGCCATCGCCGACACGCTCGCCCGCCAGGTCGTCGACGGGTCGGAGCGCCTGCCGAAGTTCTTGCTGCCCGTCGTGCGCGACCAACTCGCCTCGGGCGGATCGATCGACCACGCCGCGCTTGTCATCGCCGCGTGGAGCGTCTACCTCGAGGGCAGTACCGAAGAGGGCCAGCCCATTCTCGTCACCGATGTACGCAAGAAGGTGCTGACCGAGGCGGTGGCGGCCGAGAAGGATGCTCCCGGGGCTCTTCTCGACGTGCGCGAGGTGTTCGGCGACCTCGGCGAGAACCCGCGATTCCGCGAGGCGTACCTGGCGGCCCGCAAGAGCATCCAGGTCGATGGATCGGTCGGGGCCATGCGCGCCCTGGCGCACGCGCAGCGCGTGTGAGCCGGCTCGCGCGGGCCCATCTGCCGCGCGCGTTCGCGGTCGACTGCGCCGTCGGCGGAAAAACCACTCGAACATACGTTCGAAGGTCTGTAGAGTGGAGGTATGACGCTCGCGTACCAGACCTCGCTGTTCGACGAGCCGGGGGCGGAGCCGCAGCTCGAGCCGCTCGGCCCGGCGGTGCGGCGCATCGACCTCGGCGCAGGCGCCTGGCTCGACGTGCGACCGGGCTGGGTGAGCAACTCCGACGAGCTGTTCGAGCGGCTGGCCCAGCGCGTGCCGTGGAAGGCCGACTCGCGCGAGATGTACGACCGGGTGGTGGCGGTGCCACGGCTCGTGTCGTGGTTCGGCCCGGAGTCGGGTCTGCCCGACCCCGTTCTCGACCTCGCGCAGCAGGCGCTGAACGACCACTACGGCCGCCCCAAAGACCAGGTCTTCGAGACTGCGGGGCTCTGCTTCTACCGAACCGGCGATGACAGCGTGGCGTGGCATGGCGACCGGGTGGGCCGGCTCATCGACCGCGACACGATGGTCGCCATCGTCTCGGTCGGCACGGAACGAACGCTGTCGATCAGGCCGAAGGGCGGGGGAGACGTGCGTCGCTTCGTCGTCGGGCACGGTGACCTCGTGGTGATGGGCGGCAGCTGCCAGCGCACGCACGAGCACGCCATCCTCAAGACGAAGCAGGCGGTCGGCCCCCGCATCAGCGTGCAGTTCCGGCCGTACTGGAAGCGGCTCGGGGCCTGAACGGCGCCGCCTGGGCGTCACGGGAGGAGGGTCACGCCGCGGGAGTGGCTGTGCAGCTGAGCGCGCAGGCGCACGCCGCGGCGATCGCAGGCCTCGGCCAGGGCGGTCGCCCAGGCTGCGTCGGCACCGCCGAGCGCGCCACCCCCTGGCCGCTCCCACACCGCGATGAGCTGGGTAGCGCCGCGGTCGGCCATGAGCCCCGCCATGAATGCGACCAGGGTGTCGGCGTCGCCCCGGCGCGGCTTCGGGGCCAGGTCGTCGCAGGGGAGCGCGATCGGCAGCTGGCGGTCGTGGGCGTCGAGCAGAAGGAGCCAGAGCTGGGTGCGGCAGGCCGTTCCGATGGCGCTCATCACCCGCTCCTCGATGTCGGCGTCGGTGCGCAGCGGGGGATGCAGCAGGTGGCTGCGTTCCTCGGGCGTCGGCGCTGGCGCTGATGAGTGTGCGGGTGCGGCGGGGGCCGGGTGGTCGGTTGTGAGAGTTGTCATGCCACGATCTTCGGCCACGGGCATCCGGCCGGCCGGCCGGGATGGCCCGACTGTGGAGAAGTGGGCGAAGCACACGGCTGGGGAGTACGCGCAGCGCAGCCCGGTGCGGCTAGAGCGCCTTGCGCATCTCCATCTCGCGCTGGTGGGGGTTCAGGATGTAGGGGAACAGCTTTCCCGTCGCCACGTAGCCCCGCCGTTCGTAGGCCGCGATCGCGCGGGCGTTCTGCGAGTGCACGCGCAGGGTGAGGGTGTCGGACTCGGTGCGGGCCCAGTCTTCGACACCGGCGAGCAGAGCATCCGTGACCCCGCGCGACACCCCGCGATAGGCGGGCGACACGTAGACGCCGACGAGCATCGGGCCGGCTGTGCGGTCGAGGTAGCCGCCCATCGTTCCGACCCAGCGGTCTTCGGCGGCGGGGTCGATGGCCACCAGGTTCGTTCCCGAGCCGGTTGTGCCACGCCGACCGCGCTCACGCCAGTAGAGTTCGCCGGCCAGCCGCGCCGACTCGAGGGTGTCGCCGAATGCGATGGGGGTGTCGGCGAGCATCTCGAGGCGCAGTGCCCGCACATCGAGCCAGTCCTCCTCGGTGGTGGAACGGATGACGATGCCTTCGAGACTCACTCTTCGAGCCTAGGGCGTGGTTCATTGCCACAATAGAGGGGTGAGCATCGAGATCGAGACCGTTCCCTGGAGCCACCCCGACGGCGCCCGCCTGCGCCAGGCGCAGCGAGACGAGCTCGACAATCGCTACGGTGCCGACACCGAGCCCGGCACCAAACCCTCGGCCGAAGACATCGAAGTGTTTCTGATCGCCAGGTCTGAGGCCGGCGAACCCGTGGGCTGTGGTGCACTTCGACTGCTCGGCGGCGGGGCGGCAGAGATCAAGCGGATGTTCGTCACACCGGGCGCTCGCGGAACGGGCGTCTCGACGCAGATCTTGCGCGCCCTCGAAGCCGAGGCGCGTGCGCGCGGGCTCGTGCTGCTGCGTCTCGAGACCGGACCAGCCCAGCCCGACGCCGTGCGCTTCTACGAACGGGAGCAGTACGTGCCGATTCCGTGCTTCGGCTACTACGCCGACTCGCCGCAGTCGCTCTGCTATGAACGGATGCTCGACCTCTAGCGCAGCCGGGCCGCTTCGGCTAATGTGAACAACGTACACATTCGCGCGCGGGGGAGTGGAGCCGAGAGGTTCCGCCGGGCATCCGCAGTGTCGGTGGCCGCCGCTAGCGTCGTACCCGTTCGCAGCCGAACGACGCACCGGAATAATGATCCCGGCGCGCAGCTTGAACTGTGAACCGGCACGACCGCACCCCTACTGCTTGCAACGACAGGAGACCCGGTGTCTGACGACACAGAGATCAGAATCGCCAGCTCCGCCCCGACCGAGGTCTTCGAGGGCGGCAGCACCGCCCCCGTGAGCACCGCCCCCATGAGCACCGCCTCCGCGAGCACCACCCCCGTGGGCACCACCGCACCGAACGCCGAAGACGAGCGCCTCGCCACACGCAACCGCCTGGTCATCGGCATCCTGCTGGTCAGCGCGTTCATCGTGATTCTCAACGAGACCATCATGAGCGTGGCGCTGCCGAAGCTCATGGTGAGCCTCGACATTCCGGCCGAGCAGGCCCAGTGGGTGACAACTGCCTTCATGCTCACGATGGCCGTCGTGATTCCCATCACCGGCTTCCTGCTGCAGCGCTTCAACACCAAACCGGTCTATATCGCGGCCATGTCGTTCTTCAGCGTGGGTACGCTGCTGGCCGCCACCGCGCCCGGCTTCGACATGCTCATCTTCGCCCGCGTCATCCAGGCCTGCGGCACCGCCATCATGATGCCGCTGCTGATGACGACGGTCATGACGCTCGTGCCGCCGGCGTCGCGCGGTCGCACCATGGGCAACATCTCGATCGTGATCTCGGTGGCACCCGCCATCGGCCCCACCATCTCTGGCCTCATTCTGAGCGTGCTCGACTGGCGCTGGATGTTCTGGCTGGTGCTGCCGATCGCCGTCGTCGCCCTGGTGCTGGGTGCGCTGCGCATCCCGAACGTGACGACGCCGCGCAAGGCTCCGTTCGACGTGCTCTCGGTCATCCTCTCGGCCTTCGGTTTCGGCGGCCTCGTCTACGGCCTGACGACCATCGGCGGAGGCGGCGTTCCGGTGGGGTGGATGCCCAGCTGGGGTCCGCTCGTGATCGGGCTCGTGGCGCTCGCCCTGTTCATCCTGCGGCAGCTGCAGTTGCAGCGCGGTGACAGAGCGCTGCTCGATCTGCGCACGTTCGCGTCGAAGAACTTCACCCTGTCGATCGTGATGTTCGCCATCAGCATGATGGCGCTGTTCGGCACGCTGATTCTGCTGCCGATCTACATGCAGAACGTGCTCGGGTTGAGCACCCTGCAGACGGGGCTGTTGCTGCTGCCGGGCGGGCTGGTGATGGGGGCGCTCGCGCCGCTGGTCGGCCGCATCTACGACAAGCGAGGGCCGAACATCCTGCTGGTTCCCGGCTCGATCATCGTGAGTGCCGTTCTCTGGACCCTGACGATGGTGACCTCGACCACGCCGGTGTGGATGGTGCTGATCGCCCACATCGTGCTGAGCGTCGGCCTCGCGCTGATGTTCACGCCGCTCTTCACGGCCAGCCTCGGCTCGCTGAAGCCTGCACTGTACTCGCACGGCTCTGCGGTCGTGGGCACGGTGCAGCAGGTCGCCGGCGCCGCTGGAACGGCGTTGTTCGTCACGATCATGGCCTCGCGGGCGACCACGCTGGTGACGGCGGGCGACAATCCGATTCTGGCGCAGACCGACGGCATTCGCGCCGCGTTCCTGGTGGGCGCGATCATCTCGCTCGGTGCGGTCGTGGTGTCGTTCATGGTGCGCAAGCCGGCCGACCTGCCCGAAGGGATGCCCGCCGGGCACTGACGGCGCGGCGCTTCGCGCTCCCGTGGCACACGCTGCTGTGGCAGGGCGTCGTCGGTGGTGTTGCTGTCGCCAGCTCAGCCCAACTCGGGTCAGGGCGGCTCAGGGCAGCCCAGCCCAGCCCGGCCCAGCTCAGGTCAGGGCTCGGCGGCGGCGCTGCTCAGCGGGCACCGCTCCGGCCGGAACGTGACGAAGTGGCGTAGCGCCCTGACGGGGTCGTCGTTCTCGGCGGCCGCTCGCATGATGAGGTGGGCCTCGTCGTCATCGAGCGTGGCGCTCAGCATCGGCCCGGCGACCGCTTCGCCCGAGTCGCTCAGCACGGTCAGAATGACCAGGCGCACACCGCTGTCGCGGGCGGCCCTCGATACGTAGCCGATGAGGGTGCCCGACCCGAGAACAGTGCCGATGGCGCCGCCCCCGCCGGCGGCCGGGCGGCCCGGCGCGACGCAGACGTCGATCACGCTGCCCCGGTGGTTGCGGAACCACAGCCCCCGCGACTCGGCCCGGAACCCCACCACGATCGACCTCATGCTCACCCCTTTGAAAAGTACCCCCCGAATGGGAGACACGACCGCTGGGCTTTTCTTACGCGGATTGTGGCAGATCGTCGATGAATTCGAGGATGAGGGTGGCAAGAGCATCCGGGGCCGCCAGCGCCGAGAGGTGACCGGAGTCGACGATCACCGGCTCGATGCCCAGCCGCTCGCGACTGATGCGCTGCATGAACGGCAGGGGAAAAAGGCGGTCGTAGCGCCCGGCGACGACACGCACGTTCTCGACGGGCCAGGCCGACGCCGGCGCTGCGCTGTCGAAGATGTGCTCGCTCTGCGGCGGCTCTGCGCGACCGAGGGCCTCGGCCGTGACCTCGGGCGGCACGTCGTGAAAGAAGCCCTCGACCGGGTCGAAGACGGCGGCCGGGTCGCGGCCCTGCTCGCGTGCGTAGGCGGCGGCAGCCTCGCCCTGCCCAGTAGCCTGCCACCACGCGCCTGAGTTCTCGGCGGGCAGCGGAATCATCGCGTTGACGTAGACGAGCAGCCGCACGGGGAGGCGCTCGCAGACGGCCGCGGCGGTGAAGCCGCCGAGCGACTGGGCGACGACCACGACGTCGTCGTTCGCTGCGCCCGAGAGGGTGCCGATGCCCGTGCCCTCGGCCCGATCGGCCGCGTGTCCGTCGGCCGCGGAGGCGGAGGCGGGGCCGACCGCTCGCACTGCCTCGATGACCGCATCGGCGTAGTCGTCGAAGGTCGCGGCGTCGTCACCAGAGGGCAGATCGGGTGCCACCACGCGGTGCCCGGCGCGCTCGAGCAGGGGGCTGACGAGATGCCAGTACCATCCCTCGCCGCCGGCGCCCGGAATCAGGACGATCGTGCTCACACCGACACGGTACTGCGGTCGCGCCGCGATTGCACGGGGTAGGCGCCCCAGCCCCCGCCGTCGATCAGGCGAAGATGCGGAAGTTCGACGACACCTTGTTGACGGGCATGTACAGCGCGAAGAGCGGCACGATGATACGCAGCATGTAGGTGAGCACGAGAATCTGCCCGAAGTCGGCCAGCGCGAAGAGGCCGAGGGCGAGCAACCCGAAGAACAGCGCGCGCACGGCGGTGCGGGCCCAGTCGATGAACAGCATCGAGAAGCCCACCGACACGAGCACCAGCCCGGTGTCGACGACGAAGGCACCGGCGTGCGGGTCGGTCACCAGGTGGGCGATGCTCCACAGCACGATGGCGACGGCGGTCATGAGCACGAAGGTGAGGCCGGCCAGCGGCTTGGGCAGCGGGTTGCCCGGTGATCTCTCGACAATGTTGTTGACCATCGGTCTCGCGTCTCCTCGGTGACGACCACGGTGCCTGCGGCTCGGATGCCGCGAGCCGGCACCCCACAAGCGTGTACCCGATCAGCCTATTACGTGGCGGGTTCGTCGTGGCACACGCCCGGGCATCCTGCAACCCCGGCGACGGGGCCGCGGCGCTCACAGTAGCCTGAACGCATGAACGGCACTCCTGCGACGAAAGCCGCCGACACTGCTCGTGACAGCACGGCCCTGCGCCTGCTCGCCCGCCTCGGGTACGCCGTGAACGGCCTGCTGCACGTACTCATCGGGGTGATTGCGATCTCGATCGCCGTCTCGGGCGGCGGCGGTGCGGGCGGCTCGAGCGGTGGATCCGGCGGAAGCGGTGGTGGCAGCGGTGGCGGCACCGAAGCCGACCAGTCGGGCGCGCTCTCGCAGCTCGCGGGCAACCCGGCTGGCATCGCGCTGCTCTGGGTGATCGTGGTCGGGCTGTTCGCTCTGGGGCTCTGGCAGATCGTGTCGGGTTTTCTGGTGCGCAACAGCGACCCGAAGAAGCGCTGGGGCAAGCGGGTCTCAGAGTTCGGCAAAGCGGTGGCATACATCGCCATCGGCGTGACCGCCCTGACGTTCGCGACCGGCGGCTCGTCGAGCTCGTCGAGCAGCAGCCAGAGCGCCAGCGCGAAGCTCATCCAGACACCGGGCGGGGTCATTCTGCTGGTGGTGATCGGCCTGGTGGTGTTCGGCATCGGCGTGTTCTTCGTCGTGCGCGGAATCACGAAGAAGTTCACGAAAGACCTGACCGTTCCCTCCGGCGCCACGGGCCGTGCCGTCGTCGGTCTCGGCATCGCCGGTTACATCGCGAAGGGCGTCGCGCTCGCCGTGGTCGGTGTGCTGTTCGTGGTCGCGGCGTTCACGCTCGACCCGTCGAAGGCGAGCGGAATGGATGGCGCGCTCACCTCCCTCGCCGCGTTGCCCTTCGGCGTGGTCATCCTCGTGGTCGTGGGTGCGGGGCTGATCGCCTACGGGGTCTATCTCGGCGCCCGGGCGCGCTGGGGCAGGCTCTGACGCCATCCGGCTGCGCCGACGCCATCCGGCTGTGCCGACGCCACCAGGCTGCGCCGACGCCACCAGGCTGCGCCGACGCCTGGGTTTGCTCCACGAACGCAGGTGTGCGGTAGCGTTCTAGCAGCGGGTGAACGGCCCGCAGGGCGGGAGGCAGTCGCGTGCGCATTCTGGTGGTGGGTGCCGGCGCCGTAGGCGGCTTCTTCGGCGGCAGGCTCGTGCAGGCCGGCCGCGACGTCACGTTCCTGGTGCGGCCCGCGCGGGCGGCGGCGCTCGCCGAGCACGGCCTGCGCATCCATACGCTGAAGGGCGACGACCTGACGCTGCGGGTCAACACGGTCACGGCCGCCGAGCTCGCGGCAGCTCCGACAGCCGGGGCCGTCGATCTTCCAGAGGCGTCGCCGCCGGTCGATCGCGCCTACGACCTCGTGCTGCTGGCCGTCAAGGCGTACGGGCTGGAGCAGGCCATGGCCGACATCGCTGCGGCGATCGGCCCCGACACGATCATCCTGCCCACCCTGAACGGAATGCGCCACATCGACCTGCTGCGCGAACGCTTCGGCGCCGGGCACGTCATCGGCGGCGTGTGCGTAGTGGCCACCCAGGTCGACGACGACGCGACCATTCGGCAGGTCGCCCCCGGCGCGGCGCTCTCGTACGGCGAGTTCGACGGCTCTGCGAGCGAACGGATGCTCGAGACCGACCGCGCCCTCGCCGACGCCGGTTTTCGCACCACCCTCTCGGCCACCATCGAGCACGACATGTGGGAGAAATGGATGCTGCTCGGCGCCGGCGGCGCCCTCACCACCCTGCTGCGTGGCACGGTCGGACCCATCGTGGCGGCCCCGGGCGGAACGGAGACGGCGCTCGCGATCGTCGACGAGACCTTCGCCGTGGCTGCCGCCGCCGGGTTCCCGCCCCGAGCCGAGGCGCGCGATCGCGTCGTCTCCACCCTGACCGAGCCCGGCTCCGGTTTCTCCACCTCGCTCTACCGTGACCTCGTGCAGGGCCGAGCGGTGGAGGCCGACCAGATCGTCGGCGATCTCGTGGACCGGGGTCGGGCTGCCGGTCTCGCCGTGCCGCTGCTCACGCTCGCGTACACGTCGCTGTGCGTCTTCGAGGAGTCGCGACGTGCCGCCTGACGACCGCGGCCGCCTCCGCGTCCTGCGCACCCGTGGCCGCACCCGCGCCGGCACCCGCGCCGGCGCCCGCACCCGCGCACCACGACCGCTCGGGCTGAACCTCTTCGCCATACCGCTCGGCCTCGCCGGCCTCGGCGGCGCCTGGTCGGCGGCCGAGACCCTCATCGGCGCCCCCGGCTGGCCCGTCGAAGTCTTCTTCGCCGTCTCCGCCCTCATCTGGGCCGCGTTCAGTCTCATCTACATCGCCCAGGGTGCGGTCAGCCGCGGAAGATTCCGCGCTGACCTGACCCACCCGGGCATCGGCCCGTTCGCCTCGTACATCCCGGTCGTCGGAATCGTGCTGGCCACGCACTACGGCCAGTACGTTCCCGCAGCAGCCCCGTGGATCATGGCCGTCTTCGTCACCGCGCTCGCCGTGGTCGCGGCTCAGCTCTTCGCCCACTGGATCGTCGGCGAGCTGCATATCGACTCTCTGCATCCCGGCTACTTCCTGCCGGTGGTCGCCGGGGCCTTCATCGCGAGCATCGGCCTCTCGAGCGTCGGCGCGCACGAGGCCGCGGTCGCCGCGTTCGGCGTGGGCGTGTTCTTCTGGCTCGTGGTGGGCACCGTCGTCACCGGCCGCCTGATGACGAGAAGCCAGCTGCCGGATGCCGTCAAGCCGACGTTGGCCGTGCTGCTCGCCCCACCCGCCACCGGAGGCATCGCCTGGTTCGCAGCTTCGGGCGGCCGCAGCGGCCCGATCGAGTTCGCGTTCGGCGGAGTCGTCGTCATCATGCTGCTCGTGCAGTTCGTTCTGCTGCCCGAGTACCGCCGCCTGCCGTTCAGCCTGGCGTTCTGGGCCTTCACCTTTCCCGTGGCGTCGGCCAGCAACTTCGCTCTGCGCTGGTTCGCGTCGTCGCCATTCGACGGTTGGCAGATCGTCTCGTGGGTCGTTCTTGCCGCGGCGACGGCCGTGATCCTGGCAATAGCGGCGGCCACGGTGGTCTTTCTCGTGCGCCGTGCTGCGGCCGATACACTGGCCTGACGCGCTACCCGAGCGCAGAAAGTGGTGCGAACCGTGGATCCGATTACCGCCTCCGTCTTCAGCATCCTGTTCTTCATCATCTTCGTCGCCACCATCGTCTCCATCGTGCGCAACCCGAACCATGGCGTCTTGGGCAAGTTCATCTGGATTCTGGTCGCCTTCTTCCTGAGCCTCCTCGGCACGATTCTCTGGCTCGTCTTCGGCCGCGGCCGCGTGCGCCGCTGACCAGATCTTCGCCATCAGCGCCCTGGTCACGATGAAGTGTCACGACGCAGCGAAGCCGACGGGCTAGTGTGTTGCGATGCACATCTCACCCGAGCACCACCTGACGAACGAGTTCAGCTCGCGGCCGCCCTTCGCGGCGTCGGGAGCCGTCGACCTCGACGACGAGACTCCGCCCTCGTACCTGCTGCGCTCGGCGCTCGACCACGACCTCTCGGCGCCCGGCGAGGCAGACCTCCTCGAGTAGCGCGGCCTCGACTCAGGGCCGACCACCGCCGGACGATGGGTCTTGCCCGGCCGGTGGCGCGGCCGGCAGGGGTGCAGCCGGCGGGTCTGGTGCGGCCGGTGCGGCCGGTGGGGGTGCGGCCGCTGAGGCCGCGGAACGGCGGGCGAGCATCCGGGGCGCCACCCAGACGAGGGCGATGGTGCCGACGATGGCACGCACCACGGCGAAGACGAGCACCCACCACCCCACACTGCGGTCAGCCAGCAGCAGCGCCACGCTGATGAGTACCAGCGCGACGTCGGCCGCGTACGGCACTTTCAGCCAGAAGATCAGCCGCCGGGTGGGGTCCATGACTCCATCATCGTCGCCCGGCAGCCGAGGCGGCACCTGCGGGGCGACCGATGCCCGAACCACTCGGTGCGCGGGCACAGAGCCCGGGCATCCTCAGCTCCAGAAGCCCTCGTGCGCCACCAGGGCCTCGGCCGAGATCGCCGGGCCGACCACGGTGATCTCGCGCTGGCCGCCGTTCAGCACCACGCGGCAGTCGAGCGACATCGTGGGGTTCTCGACGTGGGCTCCGGTCAGCTCGTTCAGCTCGAACTCCGACATGGCGTACACCACGCGGCCGATGCCCGACCAGTAGATGGCGCCGGAGCACATGGCGCACGGCTCGCAGCTCGTGTAGAGCGAGTAGCCGGCGAGCCTCTCGGCGCCGATCTCGCGCCAGGCCAGGCGCACCAGGTTGGTCTCGGCGTGGCCGGTGCAGTCGTTCTCGGTGGTGACGGTGTTCTCTGCCGTGAGCACGACGGTGCCGGCCGGATCGGTGAGAACGGCGCCGAACGGATGGTTTCCGGCCGCGACCGCGCTCTTCGAGACCGCGATCGCTTCGCGCAGCAGGGCCAGGTCGGTTTCGGTGGGTGTGCTCGTCATGACTGACAGCGTACGACGTGACCCGTGCGTGCGGCCGCGGGCGACGGCCCCGCACTCACAATGGTCTCGCGCGCAACCACCCCCCGGGCATCCGCCCGCTGGGTAGCATGAGCTTCGTGCCCCCATCGCTGAAGACACCCCGGGCGCTGCCCCCACGCTGGCTGCGCATTCTGCTGCCCCTGGTGGTCGTGATCGTCTGGATCTTCATCTCGTCGCAGGGCGGCCCCACCTTCGGCACCATCAGCGAGGTCACCAACAACGACCAGAGCTCGTATCTGCCCGCCAGCGCCGAGTCGACGAAAGTGCAGGCCCTGCAGACGCAGTTCTTCGGGTCTGACACCGTTCCGGCGATCGTGCTGTACACGAGCGAGTCGGCCATCACGCCCGCCGAGGAGCAGTCGGTCGCGACCGACCTCACGGCGATCGCCGCGATCGACGGGGTGCAGAGCGTCTCGCCGGCTGTTCCCTCGAGCGACGGGCTGGCGCTCCAGGCCTTCGTCGCCGTCGATTCGAGTGCCGACGGTTCGACCGTGGTCGCCGACATGCGGTCGGTGCTGTCGGGCGATCCGATCGCCGGGGTGACATCTTACGTCACCGGACCGGCCGCGCTGGGGGCCGACTTCGGGGCCGGGTTCGCCGGCATCGACGGTATTCTGCTGCTGGTCGCCCTCGCAGCGGTGTTCGTGATTCTGCTGATCGTCTACCGGTCGCTGCTGCTGCCCGTGATCGTGCTGCTCACCTCGGCCTTCGCGCTGACCGGCAGCATTTTGCTGGTCTATGCGGTGGCGAAGGCGGGCTGGGTGACGGTGACGGGGCAGAGCCGCGGTATTCTCGCGATTCTGGCCATCGGGGCCGCGACCGACTATTCGCTGCTCATCGTGTCGCGCTACCGGGAGGCACTGCGGTTCGAGCCCAGCGCGTGGGCCGCGATGGTGATGGCTCTGAAGCGTGCGGCAGAACCGGTGGCCGCGTCGGCCGCCACGGTCATCCTCGCCGTTCTCTGCCTGCTGTTCAGCGACCTCAACTCGAACAAGGGCCTCGGTCCGGTCGCGGCGATCGCCATAGCGTTCTCGTTCCTGGCCGCCATGACCGCGCTGCCCGCCATGCTGCTGCTCGCGGGCCGGGCCGCCTTCTGGCCGTTCATGCCGAAGCTCGACGAGCGGCCGAGCGGGGCGGCAACGGGCGCGGTCGACCGGCCCATCGCGGGTCTCTGGGGAGCGGTGGGGCGGATGATCGCCCGCCGCCCGCGCGTCACGTGGATCGTGACCGTGCTGCTGCTCGGCGTCTGCAGCCTCGGCCTGCTGCAGCTGAGTGCCAGCGGCGTGCCGCAGACCGACCTGCTGCTCTCGCAGTCGCAGTCGGTCGCCGGGCAGAAGGCGCTGGCGCAGCACTACGACGCCGGCAGCGGAAGCCCCGTGGTGGTCGTGACGCCGGAGTCACAGGCCGACGCGGCGCTTGCGACGGTGACGGCGGCGCCGGGGCTCACCGATGCGTTCGTCTACACGGGCTCGCAGGCCGGCTCGTCTCAGGCAGGCGGCTCGGCGTCGCAGACGGGCGGCTCGGCCCAAGCCGGCGGCTCGGCTCAGGCAGGCGCCGGTGCCGGTGCGAGCGGCAAGGCGGCGGGTGTGCCGCCACCGGGGTCGGCGGCTGGCCCGGTGGTCATCGACGGCCAGGTTCTCATCGAGGCGACGCTGACCGACGCGGCCGACTCCGACGCGGCGCAGCAGGTGGTCGTCGACCTGCGCGGCCAGCTCGCGAGCTCGGCGCCCGGCTCGCAGGTCGGTGGCGTCACGGCCCTGGCGCTCGACACCAATACGACGGCCCAGCGCGACCTCGTCACGATCATCCCGATCGTTCTGCTCGTCATTCTGCTGGTGCTCATGCTGCTGCTGCGCTCGATCGTCGCGCCGCTGCTGCTGATCGGAACCGTGGTGCTCTCGTACTCGGCGACGCTCGGCATCTCGGCGGTGGTGTTCAACCACGTGTTCGGTTTCGCCGGGGCAGACCCGTCGGTGCCACTGTTCGGGTTCGTCTTTCTGGTGGCACTCGGCGTCGACTACAACATCTTTCTGATGACCCGGGTTCGCGAAGAGTCGATGCAGCACGGCACTCGCCCGGGCATCCTGCGCGGGCTGGCCGCGACCGGCGGGGTGATCACCTCAGCCGGAATCGTGCTGGCCGCGACATTCGCCGCCCTCGGTGTGGTGCCGATTCTGTTCCTGGTGCAGATCGCGTTCATCGTGGCGTTCGGTGTGCTGCTCGACACGTTCATCGTGCGTTCGCTCGTGGTTCCGGCGCTGGCGTACGACATCGGGGCGCGCATCTGGTGGCCGTCGTCGCTCGCGCGGGTGTCGGGGCCGCACCACCTGAAGCACCGCGGCGAATCGCCGGGGGCGCCCGATGGAGTGTCGGGTGGGCCGACCGAAACCGCCGCCGCGGCGGGTGGGATGGGCGCCCCCGCCGCGGCACGCGACCCCGCCGCGCCCACCGAACCGCGCACGCCGAACGAGGAGACCCCGTGACCGTGCCCACGAGCATCACCCGCGTCGACATCAGGGGCGCCGCCCTGGCCGTGACAGACGCCGGCGTCGACACCCTCCCCGTCGCCATCAACGCCCACGGGCTGATGTCGAGCCGGGCCGCCGCCATCGCATCGGGCGTCGGCGACTTCAGCGCGGTCGGCGCAGCGGAGGCGCCCGGCGGCCACCGTCGCCTCGTCAGCTTCGATGCCCGCGGCCACGGCGAGTCGAGCGGATCGACCACCGCGGCCGACTACGAGTGGCCGAACCTCGCCCGCGACCTCCTCGCCCTGGCCGATGTCTTCTCACCGACCAGGCCGGTCGCGGGCATCGGCCTCTCGATGGGAACCGGCACGTTGCTGCACGCGGTGACGCACCTGCCGAATCGGTTCGACCGGCTCGTGCTGACGGCCCCGCCGACGGCGTGGCAGACCCGGGCCCTGCAGTCGCGCATGTACGACTCCATGGCCCACCTGTTCGAGACCGGCTCGGCCGACGACATCGCTTCGGCGCTCGCCGCCTCGCCGGTGCCGCCGATCTTCGCCGACGTACCCGGCTACGGCGGCCGGCCCGACATCGACCTGAGCCTGCTGCCCGCGGTGCTGCGCGGCGCCGGTCGCTCTGACCTGCCGGCGCCCGAGGCGATCGCGGGCATCGGCCAGCCCACGCTCATTCTGGCGTGGGCGGCCGACCCCGGGCATCCGGTGTCGACCGCTGCAAGTCTCGCCGAGTTGATCCCCGACTCCGAGCTGGTGGTGTCTGAGACGAGCGCGGATGTTCGCACCTGGGGCCGGCGCGCGGCCGCGTTTCTGGCGCGATAGCCGCGCGGCGTTTCAGGCGCGGCGGCGGTAGAATCGTGCGATGAGCCGAGCCGCGGGTGCCATCGACGTCGGCGACGCCGACGCGGGCGTCGCCCACGAACCGCGTGCCTGCGACGGCGCCCTCGTTCGCGCCTTCGGCTTTCTCGGCAAGCGCTGGAACGGGGTGATCCTCGGCACGCTGGCCGAAGGCCCCCTGGGTTTCAGCGAGCTGCGCCGCGGTGTGCGCGGTATCAGCGATTCGGTGCTGTCTGAGCGGCTGAGCGAATTGACGAAGGCCGGCCTGATCATCCGGGCGGTGGATGCCGGGCCACCCGTCGCGGTCGACTACCGTCTCGCGCCGTCGGGTGTGGCGCTGCTGCCCGCCATGAAGGCGCTCACCACGTGGGCGCGGGAGAACCTGCCCGAGGTCGCTGAGCCCTAGGCGGCAGAGTCCTGAGTCCTGGGCGTCAGTGGCCGTTGAGCGCCGGACGCCGGCGATCGCCGAGACCTGGCCAACAGTGGTCACGGGCCGGGCTCTACGCCTGCACTACGACCGACAGTTGTTGCGTCAAGTAAGCGGGGTAGAATCGGGTGGTGGCAGACCAGAGCGTTCGAGGCGAACCGGCGGGGGAGCGCTGGCTGACGCCCGACGAGCTCGCCGCCTGGAAGAAGTTCATCGCTGTCGTCGAGCTGCTGCCCGGGGTGCTCGACAGCCAGCTGCAGCACGACGCCGAGCTGACGCACTTCGAGTACTTCACCCTGGCGATCCTGTCAGAGGCGCCGAACCGCACGCTGCGCATGACGGCGCTCGCGGCATCCACCAACGCGACGCTGCCCCGGCTGTCGCATGTCGCGAGCCGGCTCGAGAAGCGTGGCTACCTGGCGCGCACTCCGTGCCCCGAAGACCGCCGGGCCACGAACGCCTCCCTCACAGCTGAGGGTTGGCAGAAAGTTCGCACAACCGCTCCCGGCCACGTGGCCACCGTGCGGGGTGCGGTGATCGATCCGCTGACCCGCCAAGACGTCGCTGACCTGGGCAGAATCATGACGAAGGTGCTCGGCCGGCTCGACCCTGAGAACCGGTTTCAGTCGAACGGCGAATAAACCGGGGCGGCGTAACGTTCACGTAGGCGAACCAATCACCGTGGCCGGCCGAGTTCGTTGCAGCCGCCGCACCTGTTCGAGATTCGAAAGAAGATGAGTCATGACTTCAACCACCTCTGCCCCCGCTGCCGCCGCCGGAACCTTCGCGATCGGCGGTGACCTCAGCGTCAATCGGCTCGGTTACGGCACGATGCAGCTCACCGGTTTCGGAGTCTGGGGGCAGCCCGACGACCACGACGGGGCCGTCGCCGTGCTGCGCCGTGCCGTCGAACTGGGCGTGAACCTGATCGACACGGCCGACGTCTACGGCCCGTACGTGACCGACGCGTTCATCCGCGAGGCGCTGTACCCCTACGCGTCTGACCTCGCGATCGCCACCAAGGTGGGCTTCACCCGCCAGGGTCCGAACCAGTGGATTCCGGTCGGCCGCCCCGAGTACCTGCGCCAGCAGACCGAGCTGAACCTGCGCAACCTCGGCGTCGACCGCATCGACCTGCTGCAGCTGCACCGCATCGACCCGAAGGTCGCCCTCGAAGACCAGATCGGCGAGCTGAAGAAGCTGCAGGATGAAGGCAAGGTGCGCCACATCGGGCTCTCTGAGGTGTCGGTCGACCAGATCGAGGCCGCCCGGGCCATCGCCGAGATCGCCTCGGTGCAGAACATGTTCAACCTGACCAACCGTTCGTCTGAAGACGTGCTCGACTACGCCGAGGCGAACGGCATCGCGTTCATCCCGTGGTTCCCGCTGGCCACGGGCAAGCTCAGCGGCGAAGGCTCGCCGCTGGCCTCCATCGCCGCCGAGCACGGCAGCGCGCCGAGCCAGCTCGCGCTCGCCTGGTTGCTGCGTCGCTCGCCGGTGATGCTGCCGATTCCAGGCACCTCCTCGGTGGCGCACCTCGAAGACAATGTCGCTGCGGCAGCCATCGAGCTGAGCGACGACGACTACGCCACGCTCGACGCGGTGCAGAAGTAGCACACCAGCTCGGCTCGCCCTCCCACCGGGGCGAGCCGGGTCGGCGCGGGGTCGGTGCCGGTGGGTGCCCGGGGGTGCCGCGTGGGTGCCGGATGCGCGCCCGGTGACCGCCGATCAGGCGTCGGGTGAGCGCCGGGTGCCCGTCAAGGGGTTCGCGCGAGTGGCCCCGGCCCGGCAGTATTAAGTCATATCGACCGTTTGGAGACCACTATGCGCGGCAAAGTCACATTCGTATTCATTCTGATCATCGCTTTTCTCGCCTACGTGCTGGGGGCGAAGGCAGGCAAGAGCCGGTACAAGGAGATCAGCACCGCCGTCAACAGCTTCTGGAACGACCCGCAGGTGAAGAAGGCCCGTGTTCGCGCGGTCAAGAGCGCCAAGCAGGCCACCGCCGACGCCACCAAGGCAGCCGAGAAGGCTGCGAAGAAGGCCGGCAAGAAGGCGCAGAAGCGCTTCAGCTGAGCGCCGCGGGTCGACGGGCCAGTGTGACACGCGTCTCGTACGGCATCACGTAGGTGTCGTGTGCGGCGAGCTGCGGATGCTCGTCGAGCAGTCGCTCGATGCGCCCCAGCAGCGCCGTGCGCTCGTCGGGCTCGAGCGCGATGATGTAGCTGCGCGACGAGACCATCGCCAGCAGTTGCTCGCGGGTCATCGGGTTGTCCCAGAAGAACTGGGCGTGCTCGACGGTCTCGAGTGGCGCGCCCAGGGATGGGGTGAGCGTGTCGTAGTCCTCCGCCGCCGACGACCCCATGATCTCGCCGAGCCGGCGAACCCAGTCGACGCTCTGGTCGCGGATATTCCACACCAGCGCCACCGCCCCGGCCGGAGCCAGCACGCGGGCGACCTCCCGCGACGCGCGCTCGACGTCGACCCAGTGCCACGACTGGGCGAACGTCACCAGATCTGCGCTGCCGTCGGGCAGGGGCATCGACTCGCCCGTTCCGCGCACCGCCGTGACCGTGCCGAAGTTGCGTTCGAGCCCGGCACGCATCACGTCGTCGGGTTCGACCGCCGTGACGTCGAGGCCCCTGGCCACCAGCGACGCGGTGAACTTGCCGGTTCCGGCGCCGACGTCGACGACTCGCAGCGGGGAGGGGGCGGTGCCACCGGGCGCACTACTGGTGCGCGATGGCTCGATGTCGGGGCGCGGGCTGCCGTTGGGTGCCGCTGCCGCTGCAGATGCGGATGCGGGTTCGGTCTCGGAGGGAAAGCTGCCGGTGGTCGCCGCTGCGGGCGCGGGCGCGGGTTCGGTGTCGGAGGGGGAGCTGCCGGGCGTGGCCTGGGCGAGCATCCACTCGACGGCGGCGTCGGGGTAACCGGGGCGGCCGCGCTCGTAGTCGGTCACGTTCGTACCGAACGACAGCGCCAGTGACCTGTCACGTGCCATGTGCACACCTCTTCTGCGTCACGTCTTCTCTGTCACGACGGGCGGCCGCATCGCGGGCCCTCGTTCCAGTGTACGAAGGTGGTCTGGCGGCCGGGCTGCGGCGGGTGAAGAATTGGCGCATGAACCCCCCTGAGACCTCGAGGCACATCAGCGTCGTCATCGCCCGGCCTGTCGGCGACGTCTACGATTTCGTGGTCGATCCGGCGAACCTGGCGCGGTGGGCGTCGGGTCTCAGCTCTTCGACCGAACTCATCGACGGGCGCTGGTACGCCGACTCGCCCATGGGGCGCATCGAGGTGTCGTTCGCTCCGCGCAACGAGTTCGGGGTGCTCGACCACGACGTGACCGCGCCGAGCGGCCAGGTGTTCGTGAACCCGATGCGCGTGATCGCGCATCCCTCTGGGTCAGAGGTCGTCTTCACGATCCAGCCCCAACCGGGCGTGGCCCCCGAGACCGTCGACGCCGACGCCGCCACGGTGGCGGCCGACCTCATCACCCTGCGCACCCTCCTCGAGGCCTGACGGGCTGCTCCCCACCCCGGCCCACTTTGCGCGAAGGCACGTTCTGGAGCCGTTTGGCGTGCCTTCGCGCACAGTGGAGACGCTGCGAGGCGAGGGGCGAGGGGCGTGAGGCGTGGGGCGTGGGGCGTGGGGTCAGACCAGCGGGCGCAGGGTGTCGGCGAGGGGCGTGGTGGGCCGGCCGATGAGGCGCGAGAGGTCGTCGCCCGACGTGTCGAGCAGGCCGTCGGCGATGTTCGCGTCGAGGCCGACCAGGAATCCGATGGTCGCGTCGTCGAGGCCCGCGCCGCGCAGGATCTCGGCGTGCTCGGCCGACGTCACCGAACGGTAGATCACCTCGCGACCGAGCAACTGCGTCAGAACAGAGGCGAAGTCGTCACCGTTCCACGCGATGTCGCCCGACAGCTCGTAGACACGGGCATCCGCCCCGCTGCCTCCGGTCAGGCCCCCGCCGGTGAGCACGGCAGCGATGGCCTCGGCGTAGTCGGGGCGCGAGGCGCTCGCGACGCGGCCGTCGCCGGTGCTGGCGAGGTAGACGCCCGACTCGGCGACCTGTGCGAGCGTGCGGCTGTAGTTCTCGTTGTACCAGTTGTTGCGCAGAATGGTCGCGGCGACTCCGGATGCCCGCAGGTACTCCTCGGTGGCCTTGTGCTCAGGCGCGAGAATCAGGGGGCTCGAGTCGGCCCGCGGGGCACTCGTGTACACGATCTGTGTGACGCCGGCGGCCTTCGCCGCATCGATGGCGTTGGAGTGCAGCGGAACGCGGTTTCCGGGCTCGCTGGCCGAGACGAGCACGAGGGTGTCAGCGCCCTCGAAGGCTGCGGTGAGAGTCGCGGGCTCGGCGAAGTCGATGACGGCGGTGCGTACGCCGAGCTGCCGCAGGGCATCCACTTTCTCGGCGTTGCGGCCGGCGGCGACGATGTTCTGGGGTGCGACGCCGCGGGCGATCAGGGCGTCGACGGCCGCACGGCCGAGGGGGCCGGTGGCGCCGGTGACGACGATGGTGGGGGTGGAGTCGCTCATGATGATTCGCATTCTGTGTTCGGGGTTCGGGTGTTCGGGGTCGGGGTGTTCGGTGTTCGGTCTGGTCGTGGGTGCAGCGGGTGCGATCTGCATTCGGGGTAGCGGCGGGTGCGATTCGCACTCGGGGTTCGCGTCGGCCCGCATCTGCCGCACTAATGAATGTCTCAACGTGAGGCTAGCCGATGTACTTCCCGAATGAAGGTACCCACTATTTGGTAAGCTGCTAACCATGACGATCATGACAGCGCCCGAGTCGGCCCGGCACCTTGTCGCCGGCGTGCTGAACGGAGCGCCCGCCGAGGGCTCTGAGTGGCCTGCCGGGTCGGGCATGAACGTGTTCTCGTCAGCATGCCCGAGCCGCACCGTGCTCGACCACATCACGAGCAAGTGGGGTGTTCTGATCATCGTCGCCCTGTCAGACGCAACGTTGCGCTGGGGCGAACTGCGCCGAACGATCGACGGCATCAGCGAGAAGATGCTCGCCCAGACCTTGCGCGTGCTCGAGAACGACGGCCTGGTGCTGCGCACCGTGCAGGGCACGATTCCGCCTCGGGTCGACTACCAGCTGACCGAGCTCGGGCACGACCTCTGCGACACGCTCATTCCGCTGCTGCGCTGGGTGGGGTCGAACGCGGGCGAGATCCTGGCGTCCGCAGCGGCGGCGGCGTCGGCCGCGGTGTCGACCGCGTCATCATCGGCCGCGGCGCCTGCTACTGCGTCGGCCCCGGTTCCGGCGTAGCGGCAGCAGCCCTGGCCGCAGCCGCCCGCTTCGACTCCTCGAGGTACCGCATCGCATCAGCCAGCCTGAAGCGCCGGTGGGTGCCGCGGTACTCCACCGGAATCACCCCGTTGTTCGCCTGCCGCAACAGGTACGTGGCCGAGATGCCGATCAACTCGGCCGCCTGCGATGTGGTCAGCAGAGCATCCGTCGACGCCACCACCACCGCATGCCCCTCTGCGAGCCGCTGCAGCAGGTCGGCCACCGCCTCGACGGCCTCGTCGGGCAGCTCGCGTTTCGCCAGCGCGCTGCGGATGCCCGGCAGCTGCCGCGCGACCGCCGCCGCCGCCTCGCCGCTCAGTGCCTCTGTGGCGCGTTCGTTCAGTGCAGGCATCCTCCCACGTTACCGGCGCTTCGCGGCCGGCGGGTCAGACGCGCTCCGCGGCCGCGGCGCGGGCGCGGGGGATGAGGCGCTCGAGCTGGGTGACGTGCTCGGGGGTGAGCTCTTCGAGGGAGGTGACGCCGAGCAGGCGCATCGTGCGGATGATCTGGTCTGACAGTATCTGGATCATGCGGTCGACGCCCTCGCGCCCCCCGGCCATCAGGCCGTAGAGGTAGGCGCGGCCGACGAGGGTGAAGCGGGCCCCGAGCGCCACAGCCGCCACGATGTCGGCGCCCGACATGATGCCCGTGTCGAGGTGCACCTCGTACTCGCTTCCGACCTCGCGAACCACCTCGGGCAGCAGGTGGAAGGGAATGGGCGCGCGGTCGAGCTGGCGGCCGCCATGGTTCGAGAGCACGATGCCGTCGACGCCGAGGTCGGCGAGCCGGCGGGCATCCAAGACGTTCTGCACCCCCTTCACGACCACCTTGCCGGGCCACTGCGCCTTGATCCAGGCGAGGTCGTCGAACGTCACGGTGGGGTCGAACATCGAGTCGAGCAGCTCACCGACGGTGCCCGACCAGCGGTCGAGCGAGGCGAAGGCGAGGGGCTCGGTGGTGAGAAAGTTGATCCACCATTCGGGGCGGGGCAGCGCGTTGACGACGGTGCCGAGCGTCAGCTGCGGGGGAATAGAGAATCCGTTGCGCTTGTCACGCAGCCGCGCGCCGGCCACCGGAACGTCGACCGTCACGAGCAGGGTGTCGAAGCCGGCGGCCGCCGCCCTGTCGACCAGCGCCATCGAGCGGTCGCGGTCTTTCCACATGTACAGCTGAAACCAGTTGCGACCGTGCGGGTTCGCGGCCTTCACGTCTTCGATCGCCGTCGTGCCCATGGTCGACAGCGAGAACGGGATGCCCGCCGCAGCGGCCGCGCCGGCACCGGCGATCTCACCCTCGGTCTGCATCATGCGTGTGAAGCCGGTGGGCGCAATGCCGAACGGCATCGCGACGGGGGCGCCCAGCACATCCCACCCCGTGCTCACCTTCAACACGTCGCGCAGAATCGCCGGGTTGAACTGGATGTCTTCGAACGCCTGCCGCGCCCGCGCCAGGCTGATCTCGCCCTCGGCGGCCCCTTCGGTGTAGTCGAACGCGGCCTTCGGCGTTCGACGCTTGGCGATGGTGCGCAGGTCGGCGATGGTGAGCGCCGACTCGAGGCGCCGGCGCTTCGAGTTCAGATCGGGCGCCTTGAACTGCATGAGCGGCGCGAGGTCGCGAACCTTCGGAATTCGACGATCAACCATGGGTGGTGCCTTCCGTTTGTTTCGAGTGGGCCGAGGCGGGCGCGACAGGCGACGGATGCCCGAACCCCGCCTCGGCGTAGTAACCGGTGATGTGGCTGTTCACCGCGGCGCTGGCGGCCTCGGGGTCGCCGTCTCGAATGGCGTCGACGATCGCGCGGTGCTCCCGCTTCAGACGGTCGCTGGTGCGGTGCCACGACTCGAGGTGCGCGACCCCGGCGATCGAGTAGCCCTCGATGGAGTCGCGGAGGCCCGTCATCGTGGCGGCGATCACCTCGTTGGTGGTCGCCTGGGCGAGGGAGAGGTGGAACTGCGCGTCGAGGGCGAGAAACTCGGTCGGGGTGGGGTCGCCCTGCTCCATCGCGTCGAGGATCTCGGTCGCGGGTGAGAGGTCGGGCATCCCGGGCCCCTCGGTGAGAGCGTGGGGGGCCGCGCCGCGGGCGGCCGCGTGAACCGCGTCACCGGCATGGCGAGCGTCGGCGCGGGCCACGGCCGCGGCGAGCTGCCCGGCGACGGCGGTCTCGAGGATGAGTCGCGTGCTCACGACGTCGTCGACGCGAAAGCCCTGGGCGGCGACCTGCAGCCTGATCAGCGACGACATGGCGCCGGAGGGGCGGGCGATGATGATCGCACCCGAACCGGGCCCTGATCCGGTCTGGGTACGCAGAAGCCCGAGCACCTCGAGCACGCGCAGGGCCTCTCGTACCGACGAGCGGCCGACTCCGAGGTCGGTGGCGAGGGTGCGCTCTGACGGCAGGTGGTCGCCGGGGGCGAGGGTGCCGGCGAGCAGCTGGCGTTCGATGTGGGCGAGCACGTCTTCCCACGCGCGGGTGCCCGGTGTCAGGAGGGTCACGGCAGGCATCCCTTCGTTGCGAGGCGCGATCATCGGAGGCCACCAGCGAACCCTGTGTGGTCAGACCACTGTGGTCAGACCACACACTACCTCAGAACCGCGCGCCGGCCAAGACCGAAAGGTCATAGTCGACTCATAGCCTCTCGGCAGAGCCCGCGGAGATCGGCGAGCGAGAGTATTCGCATGAACCCGCAGGAACGCCCACTCGCTCTCGATGTCGTGGTGCCTGTCTACAACGAGCAGGTCGCGCTCGAGCCGAGCATCCGTCGGCTGACGACTTATCTCGCCGAGGCGATGACGGTGCCGTGGCAGGTGACGATCGCCAACAACGCCAGCGTCGACGCCACACCGCAGATCGCCGACGCCCTGGCCGCCGAGCTCGCCGAGGTGCGCGTGGTGCACACCCTGCGCAAGGGGCGGGGGCATGCGCTCAAGCTGGCCTGGGGTTCGTCGGCTGCCCAGGTGCTCGCGTATGTCGACGTCGACCTGTCGACCGATCTCGCCGCGCTGCCCCCGCTTGTCGCCCCGCTGCTCTCGGGGCACTCCGACGTGGCGATCGGCACCCGGCTCTCGCGGTCATCACGAGTCGTGCGCGGAGGCAAGCGGGAATTCATCTCGCGCAGCTACAACGTGCTGCTGCACGGGATGCTCGGGGTGACCTTCTCTGACGCCCAGTGCGGGTTCAAGGCGATCAGGTCTGACGTCGCGGTGGTGCTGCTGCCGCTCGTGCACGACGACGCCTGGTTCTTCGACACCGAGCTGCTCGTCATCGCGCAACGGTCGGGACTGCGCATCCACGAGGTTCCGGTCGACTGGATCGACGACCTCGACTCCCGCGTCGACATCGTGCCCACGATCAGGCAAGACCTGCGCGGGGTGCTGAGGGTGGGGCGCGACCTGGCGCGCGGGGTGATTCCCGTTCAGTCGGTGTACGCCGAGCTGGGGCGCTCGCCCATCGGGCCGGTCGCCCGGCCGTCGTTCCTCGGCCAGGTGGTGCGGTTCGCGCTCGTGGGAGGGCTCTCGACCATCGTCTATGCGCTGCTGTACCTGGCGTTCCAGGGGGCTCTGGGGGCGCAGGCGGCGAACTTCACGGCGCTGCTCATCACGACCATCGCGAACACGTGGGCGAACCGCCGCTTCACCTTCGCGGTCAGGGGGCCCGAGCGGGCGCTCATCCACCAGTTCCAGGGCCTGATCGTGTTCGGCATCGCCTGGGCCATCACGTCGGGTTCGCTTGTCGCGCTGACAGCGTTGGCGCCTGGAGCACCCACCGTCGTCGAGCTCATGGTGCTGACGGTCGCGAACCTCGTGGCGACGATGCTGCGGTTCGTGCTGCTGCGGCGGTGGGTGTTCACAGCGCCGAAACGGGTGACGCCGGCGGCGCCGGTGGTCTCCCACCTCTCCGCTGCCTCGGGGCAGGAACCGGCCGTCTCGAGTGACGCCACGGGCCGGGAAGGCGCCGGCCGAGTAGTCACCGGCCGAGTAGTCACCGGCCCGGAGGCGACGGGCCGAGAAGCCACGGGCCAGAAACCGACGAACCAGAAAGCGAGCGCCGCCTGACATGAGCAGCAGCACTCTTCCCCAGCCCGTGCCGACCGCCCCCGGCGCCGCCTCCGCGCCCTCCGCGCACACCGCCACCGCCCCCGGCCGGCTGAGCGGCGGCCTGCGCGGGTTCGGGCACGCGCTCATCCGCGGCAGAGCCGACCGAGCCGTGTGGGAGCGCCCCGCCTTCGTCGGGCTGATGATCGTCTCTGCGTTCGTCTACCTCTGGAACCTGTCGGTGAGCGGCTACGCCAACGAGTTCTACTCCGCAGCGGTGCAGGCCGGCTCGCAGAACTGGGAGGCCTTCCTCTACGGCTCGTCAGACGCGGGCAACTCGATCACGGTCGACAAGCCGCCCGCGAGCCTCTGGCTGATGGAGCTCTCGGTGCGCGCGTTCGGCCTCAGCTCGTGGTCGATCCTGTTGCCCGAGGCCCTGATGGGCATCCTGACCGTCGCGCTCGTCTACCTGATCGTGCGGCGGCACTTCTCGGCCGGGGCCGCCCTGCTCGCCGGCGGAGTGCTGGCGAGCACGCCGGTCGCCGCCCTGATGTTCCGGTTCAACAACCCGGATGCCCTGCTGGTCGTGCTTCTGACGGCCTCGGTCTACTTCACCCTCCGTGCCATCGAAGGCGGCCGCGCGCGTTGGCTGCTGCTCGCCGGTGCGATGATCGGGTTCGGATTCCTCACGAAACAACTGCAGGCCTTCGTGCTGCTGCCGCCGCTCGCCGTCGCGTACGGCTGGGCCGCGCCGGTGAGGTTCGGCCGGCGCCTGCTGCACCTGCTCGGCGCCCTGGCCGCGGTGATCGTGTCGGCAGGCTGGTGGGTCGCGCTCGTCGAGCTGATTCCGGCGTCGATGCGGCCCTACGTCGGCGGGTCGCAGAACAACGACTTTCTCGAACTCACCTTCGGCTACAACGGCTTCGGCCGCCTCACCGGCGCCGAGACCGGCAGTGTCACCGGTGGAGGCACCACTCTCGGTGGCGGCCAATGGGGTGCCACGGGCATCACCCGCCTGTTCGACGGGGAGTTCGGCGGCCAGATCGCGTGGCTCATCCCGGCCGCGCTGGCTCTCATGGCCGTGTCGTTCGTGCTGCTGCGCCGGCAGAGGCGAACGGATGCCCGGCGGGCCGTCTTCGTCATGTTCGGCGGCTGGCTGCTGCTCACCGGGTTGCTCTTCAGCTTCATGGCCGGCATCTTTCACGCCTACTACACCGTCGCGCTGGCTCCGGCCATCGCTGGTCTCGTCGGCGCCGGGGCGGTCATGCTGTGGAACACCCGCCGGTACCTCTGGGCGCGACTCGTCGCGGCGGCGATCGTGCTGGCGACCGGCATCTGGGCGTTCGCGCTGCTGACGAGGGCGACCGACTGGCTGCCGTGGCTGAAGGTCGTGGTGTTGGTGCTGGCGGTCGTCGGCGCCGGGCTGCTGGTGCTTCGGTTCAAGCGTCGCTCGCTGCGCATCACCACCATCGTGGTGGCGCTCGTGGCGGTGCTGCTGGCGCCGACCGCGTACACGCTGCAGACGATCTCGTCGGCGCACACCGGCTCGTTGCCGACCGCGGGGCCGGCGGTCGCGTCGTCGACCGGGTTCGGTGCGGGCGGCGGGTTCGGGCGCGGCGGCGGAACGGGCGCGCGCGGTGCGACCGGCGGCGGAACACCCCCGGGTGGCTTCGCGCAGCGCGGTATCGGCAGCACGGGAGCAGGCGCGGCAGGGGGAACGGCAACCGGCGGAACCGGTGCCGGCACGGCCGGCGGAGCGGGCTTCGGCGGCGCGGGCGGTGGCGGCGGCGGTCTGCTCGGGGGAGCGACGGTGAGCTCTGAGCTCAGCACCCTGCTCGCGACCGACGCCTCGAGCTACACCTGGGCGGCGGCGACCGTCGGGTCGCAGAACGCCGCGAGCTACCAGCTCGCCAGCCAGGCCGCAGTGATGCCGCTCGGTGGATTCAACGGCAGCGACCCGTCGCCCACGCTCGAACAGTTCGAGCAGTACGTCGCCTCGGGCCAGATCCACTACTTCGTCGCGGCCGGCAGCATCGGCGCCTCGAACGGCGGCAGTTCAGACGCGTCGCAGATCGCCTCGTGGGTCGCCTCGAACTTCAGCGCCCAGACCGTGGGAGGTACCACCGTGTACGACCTCACCGCCGGCTCCACCTCGGTCACCAGCTGACCCCGCCGGTAGGCTTGCTGCCGCGGGCCGATGGTGTATCAGCCGAGTCCGCGTGAGCAGGAGACGGAAGGGGCCGACGTGGGCCGGGTGTTTGTGGTGGGGTCGCTGAACGTCGACTCGGTGGTGCGGGTGCAGCGGCATCCGTCGCCCGGAGAGACGGTTCGGGCATCCGACCTGGCCACGTTCTGGGGCGGAAAGGGCGCCAACCAGGCCGTCGCCGCGGTGTCGGCCGGGGCCGATGTGGTGTTCGTCGGGCGGGTCGGCGACGATGCCGAGGGCGAGACTTATCGCCGGCGTCTCGAATCGCGCTCGATCGACGTGCGGGCGCTGCGCGTCACCCGCGACGTGACCACCGGACACGCGATGATCGCCGTCGACGAGAACGGCGAGAACACGATCATCGTGTCACCTGGTGCGAACGCCCGTGTCACCCTGGCCGACCTCGATGTTCTGCGCGGCGAGGGCGGCCTCGACACGACAGACACCGTCTACGAGTCGGAGCCCGCGGGCATCCGGCCGGCCGACGTGCTGCTCGTGTCGCTCGAACTCGACCTCGACGTCGTGTCGGAGGCCGTGCGCATCGCTGCGGCAGCAGGGGCGCGGGCCGTGCTGAACCTGGCTCCGTTCGCCGCACTGGAGCCCGAGGTGCTGGCGCTGGCCGACCCCGTGGTGGTGAACGAGCACGAGGCGGCGCAGCTGCGGGAGGCGGGAATCGAACCCGCGTCGATGCTGGTCACGCTGGGGTCTGCGGGCTCGCGCTGGGGCGACGTGTCGGTCGAGGCGCAGCGTGTGGAGTCGGTCGTCGACACCACGGGAGCGGGCGACTCCTACTGCGGAACGCTCGCCGCACGGCTCGCGGCAGGCGACTCGAACGAGGAGGCCATGCGCGCGGCCAGCGCGGCGGCCGCCCGCTCGGTCACCTGGAGCGGCGCACAGCCCGCCTGATGTGCCGGCCGCGCCCGGCACCGGCCGCCCGCAGTGCCGTCGCGCCGCCCGCAGTGCGGTCGCCCGCCCCCAGTGCCGTCGCCCGCCCCCAGTGCCGTCGGGCCGCCACCGCAAGGCCCACCCGCCGGGCCGCCGCACGACATAGTGTGGGAGGCAGAACGCGACGCCGCGCCCCGTGCGCGTCGCCGAACGAGAGTGAGACGAACGTGCGCATTGCAGTCACCGGCGGGTCGGGCAAGCTGGGCCGAACCGTGGTCGCCTACCTCCGCGAGCACGGCCACGAGGTCTTCAACCTCGACGTCACCGGCCCCCGCGAACCCGGAACGATCAGGGTCGACTTCACGAACTACGGCGAGACCGTCGATGCACTGATGGGCGTGAACGACCGGTACGACGGGTTGGATGCCCTGGTGCACCTGGCCGCGATACCTGCGCCGGGCATCCTGAGCGATGTGGCGACGTTCGACAACAACATGGTCTCGACGTTCCATGTGCTGCAGGCCGCGCGCCGGGCCGGCATCACGAACATCGTCGTCGCGTCGAGCGAGACCGTGCTGGGGCTTCCGTTCGACACGCCGCCGCCATACATCCCTGTGGACGAGCAGTACCCGGCCCGGCCCGAGAGCGTGTACTCGCTGACGAAACATCTCGAAGAGCAGCTGGCGATCGAGCTGACCCGGTGGGATGAGGAGCTGAAGATCATCTCGCTGCGGTTCTCGAACGTCATGTACGAAGAGGACTACGCCGAGTTCCCGTCGTTCGACGCTGACGCCCGCGCTCGCAAATGGAACCTCTGGGGCTACATCGACTCCCGCGACGGCGCGCAGGCGGTGCTGCGGGCCCTCGAGTGGCCGGGCGCCGGCTATGAGCGTTTCATCATCGCGGCCGCCGACACGGTGATGAGTCGCAGCAACGCCGAGCTGGTCGCCGAGGTGTTTCCCGACACTCCCGTGCGCGGCGATCTCGGCGAGCACACCACGCTGCTCTCGATCACGAAGGCGCGCACGGTGCTCGGGTACGACCCGCAGCACTCGTGGCGCGACACGCAGCGCGGTGACTGAGTTCACCATCGAGCGCCTCGAGGTGCCGCTCTCGCTCGATATGGATGCCCCGCAGCACTCGGTGGTGCGCGACTTCGTCGATTCGGTGGAGGTTCGCAACGCGAGCGAGGTGCGCGCCTACGGCACCCCCGAGGTCGCATACCCGGCGGTCGAGCTGCTGCCGAACTGGCTCGATCCGCATGAGCCGAAGGTGCTCTGGGTGGCCAGGCTCGACGGCCGCATCGCGGCGCGGGCCGTGCACGAGTCGCAGCTCGACTCGGCGGCCGACATCGGCTGGATCGACATCGATGTGCACCCCGACGCCGAGCGGCGCGGCATCGGCCGGGCGCTCGCCGACCTCGTGGAGGGCCACGCGCGCTCCCTCGGCCAGTCGCGGCTCATCTGCTACGCCGTCTCGCCGCCGCTGCTGCCGCCCCTGCCCGCTGGCTCGACCCCGCCCGGCTCCGCCACCCCGCCCGGCCCCGGCTCGGCATCCGGGTGGCTCGTGCCCCCGACCGGGTTCGGCGGGGTGCCCACGAGCAACCGCGAAGTGCGCTTCCTGCTCGCCCGGGGCTACCGTCTCGAGCAGGTCGAGCGCGCGAGCCGGTTCGCGCTGCCGGGTGACGCCGCCCACCTCGCGACCCTGCGTTCGGCGGCCGAGGCCGCAGCCGGCCCCGACTATCGCGTGCACCTGTGGGCCGGAGCCACCCCGCCCGAGTGGCTGGCCGACCTCGCGACCCTGCTCACCCGCATGTCGACGGATGCCCCCACCGCCGGCCTCGACGAACCCGAAGACGTGTGGACCCCCGAGCGCGTCGCCGCTCACGACGCCCGCTCGGGATCGGGCGCGCGCCAGACCCTCACCGCCGCCGTCGAACACCTCCCGACCGGGCGGCTGGCGGCGTTCAGCCAGCTCTCGGTGCCCCTCGACCGCAGCCGCCCCGTCAGCCAAGACGACACCCTCGTGCTGAGCGATCATCGCGGACACCGCCTGGGCATGCTGGTGAAGGTCGCGAACCTCGAGTTGCTCGCGCGGGTGGCGCCCGGGCATCCGTCGGTTCTGACCTGGAATGCCGAGGAGAACCGCCACATGCTCTCGGTGAACGAGGCGGTCGGTTTCACAGCCATCGGCTACGAGGGCGCCTGGCGCCTCGACTTCTGAGAGGCCCGGCTCGTCGCCCGGCGCCTCGACCCCTGGCGCCCGATGCGATGCCCGACCTCTGATGGCACTCGCCGGGCATCCTGAGCTCGTGGTGCGAGGTCGACCCTTTCAGCCCGCCATAATTGGTCATGACCGAATCTCCGCCCTCCCGCCCGACGAACGCCCTAGCCATCGTCTCCATCGCCGTCGCGGGCTGTGTCGCTGTCGCCGGCGCCCTGACGGTCGCCGCCCTCGCGCTCGTCGTCGCGCTCGTTCCGTCTCTGATGGCGCACGGCCTGCCTTCGTCGCTCGCGATCGTGCCGGCGACATCGGCTCCCTCCGGTGCGGCCGGCGGCTCGGCGGGCGGCTCCGCTCCGGGCTCGGCGACGCAGCAGTCGGTGACCACGTCGTGCACGACGGTCGCGAACGCGCTCGACACCGTCGACCAGACCGACTTCGCCGCCGCACTGAACGATCCGGGCGCCGACCCGCAGGCGGCGAAGACCGTGGTCTCCGGGGCCTCGGCCGCGCTCGACGGGGCGCTGCCCAGCGTCACCAGCACTCAGATCAGCGGGCTCGTCTCCGGCGTGATGGAGGGGCTCGACGCCGAGACCACGGCGCTGAACCGCTACCTCGCCGATCCGAGCATCGGCACCGACGACCTCTCAGAGAACGCCTACCAGACCCAGGCCGCCCTCAACCTGCTCGCCGACGCGTGCGGGGCCGAGGTGGGCAGCGATCCGTCGGCACCGCAGACGAAGGCCCAGGCCTGCGCTGTACTCGACGAGCAGACGACCCGCGCCGACTTCGTGAACACCGTGAAGCGGGCCGACGGCAACCCGGCCAAGATCATCGCGGCCATCAACACCTACGCGAACGATCTCGAGGTCGGCATCTCGCAGATCACGAACACCGACATCATCGCGGTGGCGACGGCGGCCGATGTCGACGTGCGTGCCGAGGCGAAGGCGCTGAAGGCATACGAAGTCGATCCGAGCGGCGGCAACCAGGCGGTCGTCGACGCGGCGACGAACGTCGAGGCCAGCGCGTAGAGCCTGATCGCGGCGTGTGCTGCGTGACCAGACGCCACGCAACAGTCAAGAAACACCCCGGCAACACGGTGGGCCTAGGCTCGCACCATGGTTGACCTGTTCGCCGGCTATGGCGCCACACTCCTGCCCCGAAAGCCGATCAAGGGCGCCAGTGCCTACGACGAGATGTTTCCCGAACCCGACTCGTCGTCACCGGTCGAAGCGCGCGCCGCGTACAAAGACATCTACAACGCCCTCGCCAGGATGACGCAGGAGGAACTGCGCGGTCGCACCGATGCCCTCGCCAGCTCGTACCTCGCCCAGGGCGTCACGTTCGACTTCGCCGGCGAAGAGCGGCCCTTTCCGCTCGACGCCGTGCCCCGCGTCATCGAGCAGAAAGAGTGGGTGGGCGTCGAGAAGGGCATCAAGCAGCGGGTGCTCGCGCTCGAGGCCTTTCTCTCTGACATCTACGGCTCGCAGAACGCCATCCGCGACGGCGTGATCCCGGCCGGGCTGGTCAGCTCGTCGAGCCACTTCCACCGCGAGGCCGCCGGAATCGTGTCGGCGAACGGTGTGCGCATCCAGGTCTCCGGCATCGACCTCATTCGCGACGAGAAGGGCGGCTGGCGCGTTCTCGAAGACAACGTGCGGGTACCGTCGGGCGTCAGCTACGTCATCTCGAACCGCCGCGTCATGGCCCAGACCCTGCCCGAACTCTTCGTGAGCATGCGCGTGCGGCCCGTGGGCGACTACCCGAACAAGCTGCTGCAGGCGCTTCGTGCGGCCGCCCCCGAGGGAGTCGAAGACCCGAACGTGGTCGTGCTGACCCCCGGCGTCTACAACTCGGCCTACTTCGAGCACACCCTCCTGGCCCGGCTGATGGGCATCGAGCTCGTCGAGGGCCGCGACCTGTTCTGCTCGGGTGGGCGGGTATGGATGCGCACCACCGCCGGCCCCACGCGCGTCGACGTGATCTACCGCCGTGTCGACGACGAGTATCTCGACCCGTTGCAGTTCAGGGCCGATTCAATGCTGGGATCGCCGGGCATCCTGCTCGCCGCGCGCCTCGGCAACGTCACCATCGCCAATGCGGTGGGCAACGGGGTCGCCGACGACAAGCTCGTCTACACCTACCTGCCCGACCTGATCAGGTACTACCTCGGCGAAGAGCCGCTGATCGCGAACGTCGACACCTGGCGCCTCGAAGATCCGGGGGCGCTCGAAGAGGTACTCGACCGGCTCGACGAGCTCGTGGTGAAGCCGGTCGACGGGTCGGGCGGCAAGGGGCTCGTGGTGGGGCCGGCCGCCTCGCCGAAAGAGCTCGAGGCGCTGCGAAAACGGCTCATCAAAGACCCCAGGGGCTGGATAGCGCAGCCGGTGATACAGCTGTCGACCATCCCGACCCTGGTCGAAGACGGCATGCGCCCGCGGCACGCCGACCTGCGGCCGTTCGCGGTGAACGACGGCAACGACGTATGGGTGCTGCCCGGCGGACTGACCCGCGTCGCGCTGCCCGAAGGCGAGCTCGTGGTGAACTCGTCGCAGGGCGGCGGCTCGAAAGACACCTGGGTGGTGGGCTTCGCCGGCGGGTTCTCGCCCGTCGACGGCACGGCCGTGATCGCGCAGAACATTCAGGGGCTGGTGGCCGACCAGGCCGCCAACACTCAGGCCATCCCGATCGTCGGCAAACACGTGCCCGACCATTCGCCCTACGACAAGCCGCGCTCGCACCACGACCAGCAGGAGCAGCAGCAACAGCAGGGCGCTCCGGCTCCGGATGCCCGCCGGGCGCTGAGGCGCGAGCCGCTGCCGCGCGAGCCGCTGTCGCTGTCGCTCGGCGAGCCGCTCACCCCGAACATCCAGCCCGCGGCCCCGAAGGGATCAGACGCATGCTGAGCCGCATCGCCGAGAGCCTGTTCTGGATCGGCCGCTACATCGAACGCAGTGACGGCACCGCGCGCATTCTCGACGTGCACCTGCAGCTGCTGCTCGAAGACCCGTGGATCGAGGAGAACCTGGCCTGCCGCTCGCTGCTCGCGGTGATGGGCAGCGAGATACCACCGGATGATCACGAACTGACCCGCGCCGACGTGCTGGCGATTCTCGCGGTCGACCGCACGCAGCCCGCCTCCATCGCCTACTCGCTCGGGGCCGCCCGCGAGAACGCCCGCCGCGCCCGCGAGATCGTGTCGACCGAGCTCTGGGAGTGCCTGAACACCACGCGCGCCCGCATGCCGCGCAAGATCGCGGTCGAGAAGACGCACGAGTTCTTCGCCTGGGTGCGCGAACGTTCGGCGCTGGCTGTGGGCATCCAGGAGTCGGCCGCATCACGCGACGAGGCGTGGCACTTCTTCACCCTCGGCCGTTCGCTCGAACGCGCCGACATGACCGCCCGCCTGCTGGCCACCCGCAGCCTCACCGAGGCGAGCGGGCCGTCGTGGACGACGATCCTGCGTTCGTGCGGGGCGTACGAGTCGTACCTGCGCACCTACCGCGGTGTGCCGAGCGCCCGCAACGCGGCCGAGTTTCTGCTGCTCGACCGGCTCTTTCCGCGCTCCATCCTGTTCTCGGTGACCCGGGCCGAGCAGAGTCTGCGCGACATCGAACCTCGAAACACCCGGCTCGCGGTGACCGATAACGCGCAGCGGCTGCTCGGCCAGATTCGCAGCCAACTGGAGTACCGACCGATCATGGACATTCTGCACGACCTGCCGCACCAGATGGACCTGGTGCAAGACGCCACCAGCGAGGCCTCGGAGCTGATTCGGCAGCGCTACTTCCCGACCAACGCCGCCCCGAGCTGGGTGGGTGAGCACGTATGAGCCGACTGCGAATCCGGCACGTCACCGGCTACCGCTACGAGGGCGAGGTCGCCGCGTCGTACAACGAGGCGCGCATGCTGCCCGTGTCGAGCGAAGGGCAGTTCGTGCTCTCGTCGAACCTCGACATCACCCCCATCTCGTCCAAGCACACCTACCTCGACTACTGGGGCACCCGGGTGTCGTCGTTCGAGGTGCTGACGCCGCACGCCGAGCTGTCACTCACGGCGAACTCGCTCATCGAGGTGCGGCCCCGCGAGCATCCGGCCCACAATCTGAGCTGGGATGATCTGGGCGAGGCCGCGGGCAGAATCACCGCCACGGTCGAACAGATCAAGCAGACCCGGCTGACCGAGCCGCCCGCAGAGGTCGCCGCGCTCGCGGCCGACATCGCCAACGGGTTCAACAACCCCTGCGAGGCGGCGCTCGAGATCTGTACCGAGATCGGCCGCCAGGTCGAATACATGACCGGAGTGACGGGCGTGCACACCAACGCACGCGAGGCGTGGGTGGAGAAGAAGGGCGTCTGCCAGGACATCACGCACATCGCCCTCGGCGCCCTTCGCTCGGTGGGCATCCCGGCCCGGTATGTATCGGGCTACCTGCACCCGAAGCCCTCGGCTCCCGTCGGCGAGACGGTCACGGGCGAGTCTCACGCGTGGGTGGAGTGGTTCTGCGGTGAGTGGCGCGGATTCGACCCCACCAACCAGATCGACATCGGTGACCGCCACGTCACTGTCGGCCGCGGCCGTGACTACAACGACGTGGCGCCGTTGCGCGGGGTGTACGCCGGGCCGTTCGGCTCGCGTCTGTTCGTCAAGGTGGAGATCACCCGCGAGGCCTGAGCTCCACCCGCCCGCCTCCGCCCCCCCCGCTGGTTGAGTAGCCCGCAGGGCGTATCGAAACCCCGCCCGTGCAACGCCCGCCCGGCCCGTCCCTCCCCGCCCCCGTCCCTCCCCGGAGGCGCCCCCCCGGAGGCGCCCATCGTGTGAGGCGCACCTGCGACCGTCGAGACGCCGCGGTCGCACTTCGGGCCCACCTGATGGCCGGCAGGGGCGCGCGGGGGCAGAATGGGGGCGTGCCAACCTTCATCGATGAATCCGGCGTGTCGATCACGTACTACGTCTGGAGCGTCGAGAGGCCGCGCGGCATCGTGCAGATCTCGCACGGGCTGGGCGAGCACGCCACCCGCTACGAGCGGATCGCACGCGAGCTGAACGACGCGGGTTACAGCGTCTACGCGAACGACCACCGCGGGCACGGCCAGACCGGGCTCGACCAGTACGCGGGCGACCACACGAAGCTCGGCCGGCTCGGCCCCGGCGGCCTGCGGGCGACGGTGGCGAGCATCCGGCAGTTCACCGAGCTGATCACGTCGAAGAACCCTGGCATGCCGGTCGTTCTGCTCGGTCACAGCTGGGGCTCCCTGATGGCGCAGAAGGTCATCGACCGGTCATCGGCCGGGTACGCCGGCGTCGTGCTGTCGGGCACGGCGTACCGCATGCCCGGGTCGATGGATGGCGGCGACCTCAGCCGCCGGCACCGCCCCGCCGGCGCAGGCAGCGGCCACGGCTACGAGTGGCTGAGCCGCGACCTCGAGGTGCAGCAGGCCGCCGTCGCCGACGAGCTGATGTTCGAGGCGAAGGTGCTGAAGCTGTTCGGTGTGCGCGACGGGCTGCGGTTGTTCGGTCGGCCGGCGAAGAGCTACGCCACCGACCTACCCGTGCTGATTCTGGCGGGCTCCGACGACATTCTGGGCGGCGAGAAGAGCGTGCTGAAGCTGGCCGGCGCGTACCGGAGGGCGCAGCTGCACGACGTCACGGTGAAGGTGTACCCGGATGCCCGGCACGAGGTTCTGCTCGAGACGAACCGTGACGAGGTCGTGGGCGACCTGATCGCCTGGCTCGACCACCGCCTGGTGCTCCCCACCTCCCGCTGACCCGGCACCGAGCGGTCATCCGTTCTGCGCAGAAGCACGAATTGCGTGCCCATAGCGTGCGTCTGCGAAAACCCGGCATCCCACGGAGGCAGGGGCGGGGAAGGGCGGCGCGGGGTGGGGCGGCCGTAGGCTGGAGGCATGCATGGTGAATACAAGGTGCCCGGGGGCAAGCTCGTCGTGGTCGATCTCGATGTGGTCGACGGGGCGCTGGCGAACTTCCGGCTGGCCGGCGACTTCTTTCTCGAGCCCGACAGCGCGCTCGACGACATCAACCAGGCGGTGAACGGCCTCGCCGCCGACAGCGAGGCGGCCACCATCGCGGCTGCGATCAAGGCGGCGCTGCCGAAAGACGCCACCCTGCTCGGCTTCTCGGCCGAGGGGGTCGCGGTGGCCATCCGGCGTTCGCTCGCCAAGGCGACGAGCTGGCGCGACTACGACTGGCAGATCATCCACTCGAAGGCCGTGCCGCCCGTGATGCAGATGGCCCTCGACGAGGTGCTGGCGGTCGAGGTCGGCGAGGGGCGCCGGCAGCCGACGCTGCGCATCTGGGAGTGGGATGAGCCAGCCGTCGTCATCGGCAGCTTCCAGTCGCTGAAGAATGAGGTCGACCCCGAGAACGCGGCGAAGTTCGGCTTCGATGTGGTGCGCCGAGTCAGCGGCGGCGGGGCGATGTTCATGGAGGCCGGCTCGGTCGTCACGTATTCGATCTACGCACCGGCCGATCTCGTGCAGGGCCTGAGTTTCGCCGACTCGTACGCGTTTCTCGACGAGTGGGTGCTGGTGGCGTTGAAGTCGCTCGGTATCGACGCGTCGTACGTTCCGCTGAACGACATCTCGAGCCCGAGCGGCAAGATCGGCGGCGCCGCGCAGAAGCGGCTCGGCAACGGTGCCGTGCTGCACCACGTCACCATGAGCTACGACATCGACGGCGAGAAGATGGTGCAGGTGCTGCGCATCGGCCGCGAGAAGATGAGCGACAAGGGCACCAAGTCGGCCGCCAAGCGGGTCGACCCGCTGCGCAGCCAGACGGGCCTGTCGCGGCAGGAGATCATCGAGCGAATGATGGCGACCTTCACGTCGCTGTACGGCGCGACGCCGGGTGACGTCACCGACGACGAGTACGCGAAGGCCGAGCGCCTCGTCGAGGAGAAGTTCGGCACGCGGGAGTGGCTCGAGCGCGTTCCCTGACCCTTCTATTCGTCGGGCGTCCCGGTCTCGGCAGCCGCCGGGTCCATCCAGGTGAGCTGCCAGCCGTGGCCGTCGGGGTCGTGGATGTCGCGTGCGTACATGAAGCCGAAGTCCTGCGGTTCGAGGGCGACCCCACCGGCGGCGGCCGCCTTGTCGGCCAGATCATCGACCTCTTCACGGCTCTCCACCTCCAGGGCGTGCAGCACCTGTACCTGCGACCCGGGGTCGAGCAGCTCTCTGTCGGTGAGCGCGGCGACGTGCGACTTCGACCCCAGCATGATGTAGAGCGAGTCTGAAAGCACGACGCAGGCGCTGTTCTCACCGGAGTACAGCGGGTTCAGGGTGTATCCCAGCGCGGTGTAGAACGACGTGGATGCGTCGATGTCGTTCACGGGCAGGGTGACGAACAGGCTGGTGGTCGCCATGATTGCTCACTTTCTGTGCGATGGCCCCATTCAAGCACGAGCCGGGTGTTCAGGCACCCTGCATCAGCCGCGCTCGAGCAGCTCCTGGTACTCGGGATGCTCGTCGATCCAGTGCGCGGCGAACGGGCACTGCGCCACCACCTTCAGCGACGTCGTGGTGCGGATGTCGTCGAGCGCACCCTTAACCAGCTCGCCGGCCAGCCCCTGCAGCCGCTGCGTCGGGTCGACCTCGGTGTGCACCAGCACGATGGCGTCACCCCGCAGCTGGTAGTCGATCAGCCCTGCCTCTTCGCCGTCGACCAGCAGCACATAACGGTTCTGGTCGTGCCGGTTCTCAATCTCGGTACTCATGATGCAACGACAGTACGCTCGGCGGCGCCTCGGTGCAGCCACATTCGCGGGGCTGTCACAATGAGAGCATGCCTGCTATGCCGCCGAAGCCCGACGCCGACGCCCCGGCCGGGGGCGCGGGGCTGGTTGTGGGGGCGGCGCCAGCAGCGGATTCAGCGGCTCCGGCGGCTCCGGCGGCTCCGGGCTCGGCTCCGGGGTCGGGTCCGGATGCCCGGCAGCCCGGTCACGGCGGCCGCATCGTCGAGGCCGACAACCTCGACGTTCTGCCCACCCTCGCCTCGGGCTCGGTCACTCTGATCTACCTCGACCCGCCGTTCAACACCGGCCGCGTGCAGCGGCGCCAGGGTACGACGGCGGTTCGCGCATCCGCCGGCACCGGTAGCATCACCGGTTTCAAGGGCAACAGCTACGACCGCATCAAGGGCGACCTGCTGCGCTACGACGACGTGTTCGAGAACTACTGGGAGTTTCTCGAACCCCGGCTGCTCGAGGCCTGGCGCCTGCTCGCCGACGACGGAACGCTCTACCTGCACCTCGACTACCGCGAGGCGCACTACGCGAAGGTGCTGCTCGACGCGCTGTTCGGCCGTGAGAGCTTCTTGAACGAGATCATCTGGGCCTACGACTACGGCGCCAAGTCGAAGTCGCGCTGGCCGACGAAGCACGACACGATTCTGGTCTACGTGAAGAACCCCGAGGCGTACTACTTCGACTCCCAGGCCGTCGACCGCGAGCCCTACATGGCGCCCGGCCTGGTGACACCCGAGCGTGCCGCGCGCGGAAAGCTGCCGACCGACGTGTGGTGGCACACGATCGTGTCGCCGACCGGCCGCGAGAAGACGGGGTACCCCACCCAGAAGCCCGAAGGGGTACTGCGCCGCATCGTGCAGGCCTCGTCACGCGAGGGCGACCTCGTGCTCGACTTCTTCGCCGGCAGCGGCACCACGGGCGCCGTCGCGTCGGCACTCGGCCGCCGCTTTCTCCTCGTCGACCAGAACCCTGAGGCGATCGCCGTCATGCGCCGCCGCCTGCCGGGTGCCGCGTTCACACGCAGGCAGTCCACACACCGCGGTACGCGCGGCTGACAAGACACCGCCCGCGACGTGGCTCCACCCCTACTGGGGCATACGAGCATCATCATTTGCGCGCTAGGTTTGCGTTGGGGCACGAATGGGGGGTTGTGGTGGACGCTGAAGCGAAATGGGCCCTTGACTTCGCCAACGCGAATCTCGCGTTGCTGAACGTCGACGTCGGTGATGTCGTTCAGCAGACGATTCTGCAGTCAGTCGCCGAGGGCACGGTGTCAGCAGACGCGGCTGTCACGCGAACGGCAGCTCGATTCGGTGCTCGTATTGCTCCGCCAGCCAACTTCGTCATCGCCCACTACGACGACTACGAGATTCCCGGCTCGATGACGTTGCGAAACAGGCTCATCGATGACGATCATCCCCTCGGGATCGAAGACCCTACGCAATTCCGCCAGCTCGAGCTCGAGATCTCGCGGGTGCGACTGGTCGAGCTCGCGATGCACCCGGTTCAGGGCGAACTCGACTACGACCACCTCAAGCGCATCCACGGCCGGATCTTTCACGACATCTACAGTTGGGCCGGCACCGAGAGAGTCGGGCCTGAGACGCCGATGATCAGATACGCCCCCGACACCGTCAATTATGGGCCCGGAGACCCCGCCGCGGCGCTCGTGAAATATTCGTACTACCCGGGCCCCGACATCGCTGAGGCTGCGTCGATCCAATTCGCTCAACTCCACGATCTCGCCAGGCGCGAGAGCATGCCTCGAACAGAGCGTCTTGATCGCATCTCGGAATCGGGGGGTGAGATCCAGTCGATCCATCCATTCCGGGATGGCAACTCACGCGCCATGACGGCGTTCTCGGTGCAATACCAGAATTCCATCGGTTTCCGCATCGACCCGGCAGATTTCCTGATGGGTACACCTCTTCGTGACGTCATGGTGCACGCCTGGTACAACTATCAAGCAACGGGTCGACACACGACGCTGACCCGCACCCTCGAGGCTGCGCTCGCCGCTGCCGAGAGCGAGCGCAGCGTCAGGAGTCAGCCGTGGCGCGGGCCGGAAGCGCGTGGAGTCGCGCCCGATTCCGGTGTCGCCGAGGCGCCGGCGGATGCTCCGCCGGAGTAGCCCGGAGCCTCGGCGCCGATCGAGTCGACCGAGACCGAGGCCGTGTCGGGTTGCTCTGACGAGGTGCCGGGCTCGATCATCGCGCCCGCGAGGTTGGCCGCCGCGAGGGCTTCGGCCGCCAGAACGTCGTCGCGGGCATCCAGATCGCTCGCCTCCTGCATGGCCGACTTGGCGCGCAACGGCGGTGCCTTCAAGAAGAGGGCGAGCACGAAGGCGATCAGCACGACGGCCAGGGTGATCCAGAAGACGGCGGCGATCGCGTACGAGAAGCCGGCCAGGAACGGGAACGCCAGGCGCGGGTCGATCACATTCAGGAACGCCGTGTCGCCGTTCAGCGCCGTGCCGATGGCCGCGATGTCCTGGTTCTGGATCCAGCCGAGCACCTGCGTGTTCGCCGGGTTGCCGGTGACGGCCGGGTCGGTCGCCGCAGCAGCGAGACCGGCCTGCGTCGAGGGCCATGAGAACGCGTCAGCGACCGTGTCGGGCAGGCGCGAGAAGATGAACGAGAACACCACGGCCGTGCCCAGTGTTCCGCCGATCGAGCGGAAGAACGTCGACGAACTCGTCGCCACGCCGATGTCGCGCGGCCCCACCGAGTTCTGCGAGGCGATGGTAAGGGTCTGCATCATCTGGCCGAGACCCAGGCCGATGATGAACATGCCGATCATCACGAACCACAGCTGCTTGTCGACCGTCAGGAAGGTCATCATGAAGAAGCCGCACGCCATCAGGGCGGTGCCGATCACCGGGAACTTCTTGTACCGGCCGGTGCGCGCGATCAGCTGGCCCGAGACGATCGAGGCGATCATCAGCCCGAGAATCATCGGCAGCATCAGGAAGCCCGACTCGGTGGGCGTCGCACCCTTCACGATCTGCAGGTAGAGCGGAATCGTCAGCAGGGCGCCGAACATGCCGAAGCCCACCAGAACGCCCAGCACCGTCGCCACCGAGAACGTCGATGACTTGAACAGCTTCAGCGGAATCAGCGCGTCGTCGCCCATTGCACGCTCGATGAGGATGAACGCGACGATGCCCACGAACGACAGCACGTAGCACAGCCACGCCCCGCCCGAACCCCAGCCCCAGTCGCGGCCCTGCTCGGCGATCAGCAGCAGCGGCACAAGAGCAAGGATGACGGCGGCGGCACCGAACCAGTCGATGCGCACCCGGTCGCGCTTCGTGTGCGGCAGGTGAAGGAACTTCATCACGACCGCCAGCGCGACGATGCCGATCGGCAGGTTGATCAGGAAGACCCAGCGCCAGCCGGTGATGAAGAGAATCTCGGGGCTGCCAGCCAGCAGGCCGCCGAGCAGCGGGCCGATGACGCTCGCGATGCCGAAGGTGGCGAGAAAGTAGCCCTGGTACTTGGCCCGCTCGCGCGGTGCGAGCATGTCGCCCATGATGGCCAGCGGCAGCGCCATCAGGCCGCCGGCGCCCAGCCCCTGAAGGCCGCGGAACACGGCGAGCTCGTACATCGATGTCGACAGGCCGGCGAGCAGCGAGCCCACCAGGAAGATGGTGATCGCGATGATGAACAGCGGCCGCCGCCCGAACAGGTCGGAGAGCTTGCCGTAGATCGGCGTCGAGATGGTCGACATGATCAGGTAGGCGGTGGTGACCCAGGCCTGCAGGCTCAGCCCGTGCAGGTCGTCAGAGATGGTGCGCATCGACGTGCCGACGATGGTCTGGTCGAGCGCGCCCAGGAACATGCCGGCCATCAGGGCGACGACGATCACCAGAATCTGGCGGTGGGTCATCACACCGCCGGCGTCTTTGATCTGCTGGGCGCGGGCTTTGCCCGAGGTGGAGGCGCGTGACATGGGGGTTCCTGACGTGGCACAGGCGGGCACACGGGATGCCCGAGAAAAAAGTTTGCGGAGACTGCAAAGTTACACCCGGCGAAACCTCGGTGCAAGCCGGTTGCGCCGCCGCATGTACGCCCTTCCCACCTCGCGCATATCGAACGCATAGCTTCGTGTGGTGATCTGAATCAGTGATAGCCACCCGTCGAGCATTCCTGGCCCTGGCCGCCGGATCGGGCCTGATGGCCCTGGCCGGCTGCGCGGCCCTCAGCGCCCAGGGCGAGAGTCAGACCACGCCGACCCCCACGATCGCTGCGGGGCCGCAGGTGACGGCCGCGAGTATCGCCATCGGCTCCCTCATGGGCGGCACCGAGGTTCGCCTCACCGGAACGATGCTCGCCGACACCGTGGCGGTGACGATCGGAGCCAACCCCGCAACATCCGTCGCCCTCGTCGACGACACCACGATCGGCTTCGTCACGCCCCCGGCCGTCGACTACCAGCCTGCGAACGCCCCGATCACGCTCACGCAGTCAGACGGAACCACCATCGACACGGGCAGACAGTTCTCGTACCAGGCGGTCACGCCGGTCGACAGGCAGCTGCAGTATGCGTTCACCTACTGGCAGAACTACAACCTCGCCGAGTGGGGCATCTTCAGCGACAACGACTGCGGCAACTTCGTGAATCAGACGCTGGTGGCCCGCGGCTGGGCGCAGAACGCCGACTGGTACAGCGACTACGTGAGCTCGGGCGACTACAGCTACAGCTGGATTCGGGGCACCGAGATGGACGACTACCTCGCCTCGCGCCCCGACACGACGCGGTACGAGCTGAACGATCGCGGTTCGGTGAAGATCGGCGACGTGGTGATGTTCGACTGGGATCCGCAGAACGACAACGGCCCCGACCACACCATGATCGTGTCGAAGGTGGTACCGAACTCCGACGGAACCATCGCCATCAAGCTCGCCGGCCACACGGTCGACGCTCAGTACCGCGACCTCGACACCGCGATAACGGTTGACAACCCCGGGGGCACGGCGCACTTCTACAGCATCGCCTGAGCGAGGCGTCGCCTTACAACTGAGCTTGCTCGACGGGTGGGCTCCTTTACACTTGGCGGGTGTCGACTCCCCAGCAGCCTCCGGATGACCGGGCACGACTGCGCGCGCGGCGAGTGGTGGCCTCGTCGCTGATCGTCATCGTGGTCGCGCTGCTGGTGGGGGTGACCGTGGTCGCCGTGAAGTTTCTCGGTCCGCACGAGCTGGCCGCCGTGACGGGGCCGTCGCCGGCCCCTTCTGCCTCTGCGTCGCCGTCGGGGGCGCCGGGGGATTCGGGCGCGGGCGGGGGTGCGGCATCCGCTGGTGCTGGTGCTGGTGCCGGTGCCGGTGCCGGTGCTGGCGCGGGGGCGAGTGCCTCGCCGTCTGCTGCGGCGGCGGCGACGCCGGCCGGGTTCGACAAGTCGGCGCACTCGATCGACGACCCGAACAGCATCTGGTTCGTGGTGAACAAGCTGCGGCCGATTCCCGACGCGGCAGACTTCGTGCCGCAGAACCTCGTCGACCTGCCCGGCGACATGCCGAACCCCAATGGGTACCAGATGCGTGGCGACGCCGAAGACGCCATGCACACGATGTTCGGGGCGGCCAAGGCTGAGATCGGCACCCAGCTGGTGGCGCAGAGCGGGTACCGCGACTACGGCGTGCAGGTCAAGGCGTACAACTACTACGTCAATCTCGACGGAGTGGCCGGGGCCGACCTGACCAGCGCGCGCCCCGGCTTCAGCGAGCACCAGACCGGGCTCGCCATGGACATTCTCGATACGACCAGCGGCTGCTCGACCGACGGCCTGTGCTTCGCGAACACGGGCGCCGGGCAGTGGCTGGCGGCGAACGCCTACCGGTTCGGATTCATTCTGCGCTATCCGGCCGACAAGACCGCCGTGACGGGGTACGAATACGAGCCGTGGCACTTCAGGTACGTCGGGGTCGACCTCGCGACCGAGATGCACACCACGGGGGTGGAGACGCTCGAGGAGTTCTTCGGTCTGCCCCCGGCGCCCGACTACGCGGGCTGAGGGGCGCGCCGGAGGGTCGTGCTCCGGGGCTGGGTCTTCTGGCCGGAGTCGCGGGGTGCCGGGTGCCCGCCGTCGCGGGTCAGCCGTCGACGCAGGGGAGATGGCTGGGGTCGCCGCTCGGGCAGGTGCCCGTGCCCGTTGCGGTGCCGGTTGCGGTGCCAGTTGCGGTGCTCGCGTCGGTATCGGTGCCTGTGTCGGGGTTGGTCGGCGGGAGGGGCGGGGCTGTCGGCGGCTGGGGTATGGGCGAGGTGGTCGGCGGCGGCGTGATCAGCGTGGGCGGCGCCACGTCGATCGACAGCTGCCGCGTCACGGTGCCCGCGTCGTTCGACGCCGCCACCGTGAACGTGGAGGTGCCCTGCTGTGCCGCGATGCCGTCGATCACGCCGGTGCCGGCGTCGAGGCGCAGGCCGGCGGGCAGCCGGCCGGCCGTCACGGAGAAGGTGGGAGCGGGGTCGGCGGTCGCGGTGATCCTGGCGTTCGTGTAGGGGCTGCCGGCAACGGCCGACGGCAACGATGTCGTGGAGATCGTCGGCGACGTTTCGACGCGCACGGCGCTGAGATCGCCCGACGTCTGGTCGACGACATAGAGCCGCCGGCCATCCGGAGCCATCGCCAGCGCACTCGGCGTCGTTGCTACGCTCTGCCAGGGCTGGCCGAAGGTCTTTGTGCCGACGTCGTAGGCGGCCATCGCTCCGCCAGTGGCACCGATGACGAGCACGGTCGCGCCGCTGGGCGCCACGACGACTCCGGTGGGAGTCTGGGGCTTCGTCTTCACCGGGGGCTCGAACGTGCCCGTGGTCGTGTCGAACACCGAGAGGTCGCCCGACGCGCTGTTGACGATGTAGGCGTGGTCGCCGTTCGGGCTCAGGGCGATGCCGGTCGGGCGTGAGCAGCCGTCGTGCACCGGCGGGGCGAAGGTCGAGGTGGCCGTGTCGAGAACGGCGATGTCGGCCGACCCGCTGTCAGTCACGTAGGCGTGCCGCCCGTCGGGGCTGACCGCGATGCCGGTGGGTGAGTCTCCGCCGGTCTTCACTGGCGGGGTGACGATTGCCGTGCGGGTGTCGTAGACGCTCACATCGTTCGAGCCCTGGTTGGCGATCTACACGTGCGCGCCGTCGGGGCTCACAGCGAGGCCGAGGGGGTCGGAGCCGCCGGTGCTGACCGGAGCGGCCATGTGACCGGTGACGGTGTCGAGCACCGAGAGGTCGCCCGAATTGGCGTTCGTCACGTAGACGTGCACCCCGTCGGGGCTGACCGCGATGCCCTGCGGGCCGGTGCCGCCGGTCGTGACGGTGGCGCCGAACGTCGTGGTGGCGGTGTCGAAGATCGAGATGTCGCCGGAATCCCTGTTCGCCACGTACACGTGGGCGCCGTCGGGGCTGACAGCGAGCGCGGCGGGGAGCGGCCGCCGGTCGCGACGGTGGCGGCGGGGTCGGGCTGGTAGAGAGTCGTCGCTCGGGCGCCCGTCGTCGCGACCGGGCTGAGGGTGATCGCTGCGACGAGCGCAACTGCCGCAGGCAATGCCAGGCGGGACACAGTCTTAGAAAGTGAGATCATGTCAGCAATATAGCTACACCACCCCCATTCGGGGTTCATGTCTGGGCGACACGCCGAGGGTGTTGGCGCTGGTCTCGGCGCCGCGTGCTCTGCATACATCACGCCTGGGGGCGGTGTACAGCTCGTCTGCCCGGCTTCACGGCGCATGTCGTTTCACCTGCGTCGACGGATGCCCGGGGCGGGTGTCATTCGAATCCTTTCGTCTTTTCGTATTTCGACCTGCCGATGGCAGCTCTTCGGCATTTGCAATATGAGTGAAAATCAACTAAAACTGATCTACCGGTGAGGATACTTCACGAAAGACGCTCTACGTCGCAGACCGGTCAAACCAACCGAGGAGAGTCACTCATGTCTGCCGAGAAAAACCAACGGCGTCCGTTCCTAGTCGCATGCGGGGGCGGGGTGCTTGCCGCGGCGCTCGTCGTGGCGCCCGTCGTCTCGTACGCGTCGTTCGCTGACGAGGGCGGTGGGGCCACCCGTTCCGACGTGTCGTCGCCCGCCTCCGATGACTCGACATCGCCCTCGTCGGCGTCTCCGTCGTCGGATGGTGCGTCAGACCCGGGCTCCGATGCCTCGTCGTCGCTCTCGCCCTTGTCCGCGTCCTCGTCCTCGTCTTCCGACGGCGGGTCAGACCCCGCCTCCGCGTCACCCGGTCCGGCTGCGTCTGACGCGTCCGGCGGTACACGTGCCGACTCCGGCGCGTCCGACCCCACGTCGTCTGACGCGACGCCTGCCGAATCAGCCACCTCGGGCGGAGCAGCCGAGAATGCTGCGGACTCCAGCCAAGCATCGGGTGTGGCCACCGCAGTCGTTTCTCCTGAAGCCATCGTCACCGAACCGGCGCCCGACGCGGCACCCGTCATCACGTCAGGCCGCATGCCCGACGGTGTCGTAGGGCACGTCTACAGCTACACCCTCACCGCCGACCAGCCTGTCGCCTTCACCGTCTCCGGTCTGCCAGCCGGACTCACCTTCGACCCCCAGACTGCGACCGTGAGCGGAACGCCCACCACAGCCGGCGACAGCGAGTTGTTCGTCACCGCGACCAACGCCGCTGGCAGCGCCACCGAGATCGGCCTGTTCATGACGATCAACGCCGTCCTCGGTGATGCCGGGCCGACCATCACCTCATCCAGCCTTCCGCACGGGGTGTCGGGCACGCCCTACACCTTCCGGTTCACTGCCGATCGGCCTGTTATCTGGACGCTGACGGGTCTGCCCCAGGGCCTGACCTTCAACCGCGCCGAAGGGACCATCGCAGGCACTCCCGAGGGTGATGGTCAGTTTCCGCTGACGGTGACCGCCACGGCTGCCGACGGAACGTCGACCGCCGAGATCGACACGCTCGTCATCGATGCGGTGATTTCCTCCGGGCCGACGATCACGTCGGGTGCGCCCACCCATGGCGTCATCGGGGTCGGTTACTCCTTCAGGTTCACCGCTGACCGCACGGTGCTGTGGACAACGTCGGGCGTTCCCGCCGGCCTCACGTTCGACCGAGTCTCCGGCATCCTCAGCGGCACGCCCACCGTGGTCGGTGACTTTCCGATCATCCTGAAGGCTACGGCGGCCGACGGCTCGTCGACCACCGTCGTCGTCACCTTCACCGTCGACCCCGTCATCACGTCGCCGGGCACGCCCCCGGTCTTCGTCGGCACGCCCGTTCCACCCGCCACCGTCGGAGCCCCGTTCAGTTTCACGCCGGAGGTGAGAAGCTCGTCACCGGTGTCGATCGACTTCACGGGCAGCGTGCCCGGGCTGACGTACGACCCGGCGACGCACACCCTCACAGGTGTGCCGACGGCGAAGGGCGACTACCCGATCACCTTCACCGCGCACAACGACTCGAGCGAGCCCGCCGTCAGTACGCTCACGCTGACGGTGAACCCCGCCGTCGTCGTCCCGCCGACGAACCCGCCGACCGATCCGCCTACCCCGCCCACGACGCCGCCCGTGGTCCCACCGACCGACCCGCCGGTGGTCGCTCCCACCGGTCCCGACGGTTCGTCCGACGCATCCGGCAGCGGTACCGGGGCCGGTGCAGCGTCTGCAGACTCCTCGTCGTCATACTCAGACGACGCCCGACATCAGGCCGACAGCGGCGCGGCCTCGTCTTCGACGGCTGTGACCGGTTCCGACGCCTCCACGCTGGCCGAAACGGGGGCGTCATCCGACCTGGCGGCGGCCCGTGGCGTGACGGCCGCGCTCCTGCTACTCGGCGGCGCCTCGCTGCTCGCCTTCCTGCGCCGCCACCGTCACCACCGTTCAGACCGCTGACGCCGCACAGCGTCGCCGCCGGGTCCAGTCCGACGTCGACGCGGTGTCGCCGCAGCCGCACCACCATCCGAGCTGACCATCGCCCCCTACGCGATCCACCATCGCCCCCTACGCGCGACAACCGCCGCGACGTCCGCACGAGAAACCGACAAGAGGAACAACCATGACCACTCCCGCCTACACCCCCGCCACGACCGCCAAGTTCAACGTGCTCTCCATTGTCTCCATCATCGGAGCCTTCCTGATCCCGCTCGTCGGCATCGTCACGGGAGTGATCGCACTGCGCCAGATCAAGACCACCGGCGAGCGTGGTCGCGGCCTCGCGCTGGCCGGCACGATCCTCGGCATCGCCTTCCTGGCGATCTACCTGATCGTCGTCGTCATCAGCGCCATCGTCGGTGCAACCTCGAGCAGCTACTGACGCCGCCGCCGACGTGCCACCGTTTCGGCTGTATGTGCCCCGGAACCCTGGCACCTGCACGGCTCAGCCGCACGCGCACGCACCCGCGACACGCGACGAGCGCTCTTCGAAACTAGCCCTGAGCCCGCCCACGAACTGCGCGCCGCCGCTACGCGCCTAGCGCCGCTACGCGTCCTCCGCCGCTACGCGCCCAGCGCCCCGTCGACGATGCGCTTGGCCTCGGACTGCACCTCCGCGAGGTGCTCGGCTCCGAGGAACGACTCCGCGTAGATCTTGTAGACGTCTTCGGTGCCCGACGGCCGGGCCGCGAACCATGCGTGCTCAGTGGTGACCTTCACTCCACCGACCGCAGCGTCGTTGCCGGGCGCGCGGCTGAGCTTCGCCGTGATCGGCTCGCCGGCTAGCGTGTCGGCGGTGATGTCGTCTCCGTCGAGCTTCGCCAGCCGCGCCTTCTGCGCCTTGGTGGCCGCCGCGTCGATGCGCTCGTACGCAGGGTCACCGAACTCCGCGACCAGCTCGGCGTAGTGCTGCGACGGCGTCTTGCCGGTCACCGCGAGAATCTCCGACGCGAGCAGCGCCAGGATGATGCCGTCTTTGTCGGTCGTCCACACGCTGCCGTCGAACCGCAGGAACGACGCCCCGGCCGACTCCTCGCCGCCGAACGCCACGCTTCCGTCGATCAGCCCCGGAACGAACCACTTGAATCCCACCGGCACCTCCCACAGCCGCCGCCCCAGCGAGGTGGCAACCCGGTCGATCATCGAGCTCGACACGAGCGTCTTGCCGATCGCCGCATCCTCTCGCCAGTCGGTGCGGTGCGTGTACAGGTACTGGATCGCCACGGCGAGGTAGTGGTTCGGGTTCATGATCCCGGCATCCGGAGTCACTACACCGTGCCGGTCGGCATCCGCATCGTTGCCGGTCGAGATGTCGTAGTCGTGCCGGCGCGCAACCAGCGACGCCATCGCGTACGGCGACGAGCAGTCCATGCGAATCTTGCCGTCCCAGTCGAGCGTCATGAACGCCCACTGAGGGTCGACGGTCGTGTTGACGACGTCGAGGTTGAGCCCGTACCGGTCGCGGATGAGCTCCCAGTATTCGACGCTCGCCCCGCCCAGCGGGTCGGCACCGATGTGGATGCCCGACTCGGCGATCTTCGTCATGTCGATCACGCGCGACAGATCGCTCACGTAGTTCTCACGAAAGTCGTACGTGTCGCTGGGCGTCGCTTCCCCGCGCTGCACGTCGACGAGACCGGCCGCGATGATCTCGTTGGCCCGGTCGGCAATCCAGCTCGTCGCGTCGGAGTCGGCCGGCCCCCCGTGCGGCGGGTTGTACTTGAAGCCGCCGTCGCGCGGCGGGTTGTGGCTCGGCGTGATCACGATGCCGTCGGCCTGGTCGGTGTGCCCGGTCTCGGGGTGGTTGTACCGCAGGATCGCGTGCGAGACGGCCGGCGTCGGCGTCCAGCTGCCGCGCGAGTCGGTCCACACGGTCACGCCGTTGGCGTTCAGCACCTCGAGCGCCGTGTCTTCGGCGGGCTTCGACAGCCCGTGCGTGTCGCGCCCGATGAACAGGGGCCCGGTCACGCCCTGCGTCGCCCGGTACTCCACGATCGCCTGCGTGATGGCGAGGATGTGCGTCTCGTTGAACGCCGTGTCGAGCGAGCTGCCGCGGTGCCCGCTCGTTCCGAAGATGACCTTCTGCTCGGGGTTCGTCACGTCGGGCTTCAGCTCGTAGTACGCCCCCACCAGCGCCTCGACGTCGACCAGATCTTCGGGTAGGGCCTGCAGCCCGGCGCGCTCGTTCATGCCCTCAGTCTGGCACTTATGTCGATGCACGGGGCAGGTGGTTGCGCATGCGAATGAACCGAACTAGCACACCCGTTCTGGGGGTGATTGCAGTTCGCCAACTGTCGTAATAATGCGGCGGCCGCGCGCTCTCTATCTGTGTAAGGCACGAACCCGTGTCGGAAACCTTTCGATCAAGGACATGAACATGCTCACGTCACCCAAACGATTCCGCCGCCTCGCGGCATCAGCGCTCGTCACCCTTTCGCTCGCCGGAGGGTTGGCCGTGGTCGGCTCCTCAGCTGCCAACGCCGCCGGCGCCATTCCCTGTGTGCGAAACGCTGAGGGAGTCTGTCACGGCTACGGCACGAGCGGAGGCGGGGATCCGTGGGTGGCCAACCTCTTCTACGCGGTCGGCGGCGGCAAAGATCTGGTCTACGCACGCACCAATGGAAGCAACGTCGACCAGTACTACGCCGACATGCTCGCAAGCAACCTGCACTACAAGAGGTGCATTGTGCGCCCGGGCTACAACAAGCTGGCGTTCTGCAGCTGATCAGGCGCCTCGCACTAGGCTCGGGTCATGCCTGAAGTGCACGAAGCGTCTGCCGCAGCAGACGACACGAGAACCGCCTCATCCAGCGACACGTACAGCTACCTCGGCCCGACCGGCACGTTCACCGAGGCGGCCCTCGCGCAGGTTCCGGATGCCGCGGGCAAGACCTGGCGCAGCGTGAACAACGTGGGCGAGGCGCTCGACGACGTGACGAGTGGCCGCAGCGTGGCCGCGATGATCGCGATCGAGAACTCGGTGGAGGGCGGCGTCAGCGCCACGCAGGATGCGCTGGCGAGCATCCCGAACCTGCGCATCATCGGCGAGTATCTCGTGAAGGTGCAGTTCGTGCTGGTGGCCCGCCCCGGCATCGCGCTGAGCGACGTGCACGTGATCAACGCGCATCCGGTGGCGTATGCGCAGTGCCGCAACTGGCTCGAGGCGAACCTGCCGACGCACGGGCACATCCCCGCGACGTCGAACGTGGCGAGCGCGCTCAGCCTGTTCGAGAGCGACCTGGCCGACGCGGCGATCGCACCGCCTCGCATCGTCGAGCACCACGAGCTCGAGGTGCTGGCCGAGAACATCGGCGACAACCAGAACGCGGTCACGCGGTTCGTGCTGGTGGGGCGCAACTCGCGGCTGCCCGAGCCGACCGGGGCCGACAAGACGAGCATCATCGCCGAGCTTCCCGAAGACCGGTCGGGCGCGCTGCTCGAGCTGCTCGAACAGTTCTCGACGCGGGGGGTGAACCTGAGCCTGCTGCAGTCGCGGCCGATCGGCGACGCGCTCGGTCGGTACCGGTTCGTCATCGACGCCGACGGGCACGTTCTGGATGAACGCGTGGCCGACGCCCTGATGGGCGTTCGGCGGTTCAGCCCGAACGTGATCTTTCTCGGGTCGTACCCGCGCGCCGACCGCGCGAAGGTCGAGTACATCGACCGCTACGACGACGGTGTGTTCATCGAGGCGCGCGACTGGCTGCGGTCGCTGGTGAGCGGCGAGCCCGAGGCCTGACCCGGCGACGGATGCCCGGCGGCTGCCCGACGGATGCCCGGGGACCGGCCCGTGCCCGGCCGACGTCGCACCCCCGAACCCGCGCCGCCGCGCGACCTACACCCGCACCCGCAACGCCCCCGGGTCGACCCACACGTGGATCGACTTCGCCTCGCCGAACTCATCCCCGTCGAGCTGGATCTGCTGCGACTTCTCGAGCTTCAGCCGCAGGTCGCGCCCCTGCCGGTACACCACGTCGTCGACGTCGGGCGAGATGTCGATGAGTTTGCGCCCCGCCCTGGTGCGCCGCAGCACGCCGTTCTCGATGGTCACCTTGTTCCACACCCGCACCCAGCCGAAGGCGCCCTTCGGCCTGATGGCGATGAAGTCGAGCTTGCCGTCGTCGGGTTTCGCGTCGGGGATGAGCAGGATGCCCCCCGGCAGCAGCCCGCAGTTGCCGGCCATCACCGAGTGGGCGCTCACGCTGCGCCAGCCTTCACCGTCGATGCTGACCTTGAACTTCACGGCCATGAGTTCGGGCAGCGCGCGCACTGTTCCGTCGATGTAGGCCAGCCAGCCGAACGCCTTCTTCAGGCCCGGGTTGGTCTTCGCGATCATCTTGGCGTCGATGCCGAGCCCTGTGATCACCAGAAAGACGTGGGTCGAGCGCGTCATGTCGGTGCGCTCGATCTCGATCAGCCCGAGGTCGATGGCCCGGTCGTATCCCGTGAACATCAGCTCGATCGAGGCGTCGAAGTCGAACGGCACCGAGAGGTTGCGGGCGAGCAGGTTGCCGGTGCCCGAGGGCAGCAGGGCGAGCGGCACGCCGGTTCCGCGCAGGGCTTCGGCGACGGCCCGCACGGTTCCGTCGCCGCCCGCGGCCATCACCACGCTCGCGCCGTCGAGTACGGCCGAGGCGGTCAGCAGCTGCCCGGCGTCGTCGATGGTCGTCTCGTACCACTGGGTCTCGCCCCAGCCGTTCGCCGTGGCCCGGGCGGCGACCGCCTCGCGCAGCTTGGCGGCGTCGACCTTGAGGGGGTTGTACACGACGGCAGCGTGCCGGTCGGACTCTGGTTCCCCTGCGACGGTCACTCTCCATACGGTACTACGGCCCGCCTGCCCGCCTCGGCGCGGCGGCGCGAAGCCCGAACGCCCTAGAATTGCTCAGGTGATCGATCCTGTTCTCTTGCGCGAAGACCCCGAAGCCATCAAGCTCTCGCAGGCGGCGCGGGGCGCGTCGACCGACCTGGTCGATGAGGCACTCGCTGCCGATGCCGAACGCCGGGCATCCATCACCGCGTTCGAAGAGCTGAGGGCGAGCCAGAACGTCTTCGGCAAGCGCGTGGCGCAGGCCGCCAAAGAAGAGAAGAAGGCCCTGGTCGCCGAGGCCCAGTCGCTGGCAGCCGAGGTGAAGGCCGCCAGCCAGCGGGCGACGGATGCCGAACAGGCCTTTCTCGCCATCACCGGCCGCATCGCCAACCCCATCATCGCCGGCGTGCCCGCGGGCGGCGAAGAGAATTTCGTGACGCTGCGCGAGGTCGGCACCAGGCCCGAGTTCGACTTCGAGCCGCGCGACCACGTCGAGCTCGGCGAGCTGCTCGGCGCCTTCGACCTGCAGCGCGGAGCCAAGGTCAGCGGCGCCCGCTTCTACTTTCTCACCGGCATCGGCGCGCGCCTCGAGCTCGCGCTGATGAACATGGCGCTGAACAAGGCGCTCGAGAACGGTTTCACCCCGCTCATCACGCCCACGCTCGTGCGCCCCGAGATCATGCGCGGCACCGGCTTTCTGAACGAGCACGCCGACGAGATCTACTACCTCCCGGCCGACGACCTGTACCTCACGGGCACGAGCGAGGTGGCGCTCGCGGGCTTCCACGCCGACGAGATCCTCGACCTCTCCGGCGGGCCGCTGCGCTACGCGGGCTGGTCGACCTGCTACCGCCGTGAAGCAGGGTCGGGCGGCAAGGATACGCGCGGCATCCTACGCGTTCACCAGTTCAACAAGCTCGAGATGTTCACGTATGTACTGCCCGAGAACGCCGAGGCCGAACACGAGAGGCTGCTCGGCTACCAGGAGGAGATGCTCACCGCGCTCGGCCTGAACTACCGCGTCATCGACGTGGCCGCCGGCGACCTCGGGTCGAGCGCCGCCCGCAAGTTCGACATCGAGGCCTGGGTGCCGACCCAGGGCACCTACCGCGAGCTCACCTCCACCTCGAACTGCACCACGTACCAGGCCCGCCGGCTGGATGCCCGGTACCGCACCGACTCGGGCAAGACTGCTCCCGTCGCCACCCTCAACGGCACGCTCGCCACCACGCGCTGGATCGTCGCCATCCTCGAGACCCATCAGCAGTCCGACGGGTCGGTGCTGGTTCCCGAGCCGCTGCGGCCCTACCTGGGCGGCCTCGAGGTCATGGAGCCGCTGGGCGGGCGGCCCGAGTGAGCGACGAGTCACGCGCTGGGGCCGCGGCCGCTGCCGGGCATCCGTCGACCGATCGCTGGCTGATCGCCCTCGACATCGACGGCACGATTCTGCACGAAGACGGCTCGATCTCTGACGCGGTCATCGACCAGGTCGCGCGCCTCACCGGCCGCGGCCACGAGGTCATGCTCGCCACCGGCCGTTCGGTGGCGGCCACCCTGCCCGTGCTCGACCTGCTCGGCATCACCCCCGAGTACGTCGTGTGCTCCAACGGGGCCATCACTCTCAAACGAGACACGGATGCCCCACTGGGCTATCGCCGCGAGATCGTTGAGACGTTCAATCCAGGCGCGGTACTCACCCAGATTCGCGGCTACCTGGCGAATGCGCACTACGCCGTCGAAGACGAAGACGGCTACTTTCGCTACACCGGCGAGTTTCCGTCGTCGTCGATGGGGGTCGGCGGTGAGCAGGTTCCCTTCGAAGACCTGCTCGCGATCGACGCCACCCGCGTCGTCGTCATCTCGCCCGGCCACGACATGGAAGACTTTCTCGCCGTGGTGGAGAGCATGGGCCTGCACCGCGTCTCGTACTCGATCGGCTGGACGGCGTGGCTCGACATCGCGCCCGACGGCGTCAACAAGTCGACCTCGCTCGAGCGCGTGCGCGCACTGCTCGACATTCCGTCGTCGCGCCTGCTCGCGGTCGGCGACGGCCGCAACGACATCGAGATGCTGCTCTGGGCGGGGGCGGATGGCCGTGCCGTCGCCATGGGCCAGTCGCCCGACGATGTGGCGGCCGCTGCGACCGAGGTCACGGCGTCGGTGTACGACGACGGGTTGGCCAAGGCGCTCGCCTCGCTGCGCTGACGCGATGCTCGTCGGGTAGACTCGTGGCTTGTTGCGCGTCGCCTCTGGGCGGTCGCAGCATGGAGGGCTGTCCGAGTGGCCGATGGAGCCAGTCTTGAAAACTGGTGGGCGGAAACGTCTCGTGAGTTCGAATCTCACGCCCTCCGCAGTAAGAGCCCGATCAGGTAGAAATTTCTGCAGTTACGCCTCTAGCCGTCGAGCCTTGCTTGGCGGAGGCTGGTGCTACTCGATGCTGGTGTCATCGGTTGAAAGCCGCTCTGCGTATAGCGCGTGCGGGGTGCTCCTCAGGCAGGTACGGCCCGTTGCCAGGGAAGAGCTTTTCGCGCAGCGTGCCGGGTGCATATTCCTCTTGCATGATGCCGCGCCGCCGCAGTTCGGGCGTGACGTGGTCGACGAAGTCTTCGAACGAGCCGGGTGAGACCACGTATTGCACGTTCATGCCATCGACACCCGCATCCTGCCAAGCCTCGATGTGGTCGGCGATCTGCTCGGGAGTACCGACGACGCGCAGGTTGCCGAACCAGCGCACGAGCTCGCCGATCGTGTAGTCCTGCCGCGGCGACATTTCGATCAGCCGCGCGACGATACCTTCGCGCCCTTCGGGGCGGCGGGCGATCTCGCTGATCGGTTCCTTCGGGTCGAAGACGCTGAAATCGTAGCCGAGAAAGACGCTCTGCTTGGCGAGGTTCGCGTCGATGCTCTGAAAGTCGGTGATCTCCTCGTGAAGGCGCCGTGCCTCTTCTTCGGTGCTGCCGACGACGAAGCCGAGAATGCCGAACAGCTTCACGTTGGCGCGGCTGCGCCCGTGCCGCTCGGCAGCGGCACGAACATCCGCTACGATCGGGCCGGCCTCGGCGGGGCTCAGCGCGTTGATGAACAGGCCTTCGGCGTTGCGGCCGGCGTAGTCGCGGCCGCGAGGAGACACCCCGGCCTGAATCAGCACGGGCGTGCGCTGCGGCGACGGTTCGCTGAGATGCGGCCCGACCACGTCGTAGAACGGCCCGACGTGATTGATCTCGTGCACCTTGGCCGGGTCGGAGTACTGCTGCCGCACCTTGTCGAGCACGACGGCGTCGTCTTCCCAGCTCGCCTCCCACAGCTTGTAGACGACGTCGATGAAGTCGTCGGCCCGCGCGTACCGGTCTTCGTGTTCGGGCAGCCCGCCGTAGCCGAGGTTGCGGCCGGCTCCGGCGAGAAAGGTGGTGACGATGTTCCACGCGATGCGGCCGCGCGTGAGGTGGTCCATCGTCGACATCTTGCGCGCGAACGCGTACGGCGGCTCCTGCAGAATGTTCTGCGTCAACACGAAGCCGAGGTTCGAGGTCGCATAGGCCAGCGCGGGAATGAGGGCGCCCGGGTCGTTGATCGGGAACTGCATGCCGCTGTACACCGATCGCTCACGCGAACCTGCGAACGTTTCGTAGGGCGCCAGCACGTCGGCGAAAAACAGGGTGTCGAACCGCCCCCGTTCGAGCAGCCGTGCCACGTCGACCCAGTAATCGATGTTGTTGTAGTCGAGCTGTTTGCTGCCCGGCCACGCCCACATGCCCTGGTCGTGATGCGATGCCGCGAAGATGTTGAACGCGTTGAAGATCATGCGCTGTCGTTCGGCCACGTTCACGCCACCTCATCCTCGACGTTCAGTACCTCTTTGCCGATCTCGGTGGCGAGCACCTCGGTCGAGTACGCCATCAGCTGCCCGGCCTCAGCGTCGCGCAGGTGGCGCTGAATGGGCGAGGTACGCAGGTATCCGGATGCCCCACCGACCCGAACCGCGAGCTGCGCCACCTCAACCGCTGTCTTGTTCGCCAGGTATTTCGACCGCGACAGGTTGGAGAAGAAGGCAGGGTCGCCTTGATCGGCCTGCCAGAGGCTGCGCTGGAACAGGGCGTGCGCCGCTTCGAGCCTGGTCTGGGCATCCGCCACCGCGTGCTGCACCCATTGCTGGTGCGAGAGCGGCCGCCCCAGAATCTGCCGCCCGCTCGCGTGAGCGACCAGCGCGGCGAGTGCGGCATCGGCGATGCCCAGCGAGATGGCTGGCAGCCCCGCCGGAACGACGGCGAAGTCGCCCGGCCGCGGCGACCGGCCGCGGTGGTCTGCGCGCAGCACTGTACCGCTGAATGACAGCAGCTGGCTGCGGGTCGCTCGCAGGCCCAGCGTGTCCCAGATGGGGATGATCGTGACCGTCTCGTCGGGAACGACGGCGAAGAAGGTGGGTTCGCCCTGCACCAGCGCGTTCACGAGCAAGTAGTCGGCGAGCTCGCTGCCCGAGACGAACCGCTTCGCGCCGTCGAGCGACCAGCCGCCGTCGACGGGCACCGCCTCTTGCTGAGGATTGAGAAACCGGTTACCGCTCGTTGGCTCCGAAAGGGCGTTGGCGAAGCGCTTGCCGCTGAGAAACTCAGTGGCGAAGAAGTCGCCGAGCGTGTCACGGGTGAGCTCGGCGAGCCCGACGCCCGCCCCCGAGTGCATTGTGAGCAGAGTGGCCGTCGACGGATCAGCCTCGGAAACGACACGCACGAGCTCGCCGAACGCCTGGTACCCGATGCCCTCGCCACCCAGGTGCTCGGGCAGAATCGCCCGGGTGACCCCGGCGGCGTGCAGCGACTCGAGGTTGCCCACCGCGATCTCGGCGCGCTCGTCATAGCCGGCGGCGTTCGCGGCGAAGTCGGAGGTGAGTTCGCGCACTCGATCGAGCAGCGTCTGCTCGGCATCCGTCGGTCCGTAGGGGCGCGAGGTGGTCATAATGATCCTTCTATTTCGGTGGTGCCTGTGGCTGGTGCCCGGGGATGCGTGTGGCCCCGACGGGCGCGCGCCCAGAGGTGGCGAGACACGACGCAGAGAACGACCAGTGTGACGATGTACGGCAGGGCCTGCAGCAGCTCGACCGGCAGGCCGAGGTTCTGCGTCTGCCCGAGAAGGGCGAGGCTGTTGAAGAACGAGAACAGCACGGCGCCGGCGAGCAGGCCGAACGGTGTGCGCCGAGCGATGATGACCACCGCGAGAGCGATGAATCCCGAGCCACCCGTGATGCCGGGCGAGAAAGTGCCGATGCTCGACAGTGGCACGAAGGCGCCGCCGAGCCCCGCGAACGCGCCCGCGATGACGGCCGCCACGATGCGATAGCGGCGAACCGCGATGCCGCGGGTCATTGCGACCTGCTCATCGTCGCCGACGACCCGCAGCCGTAGCCCGAACCGTGTGCCGCGCAGCACCCACCATGAGAGAACGACGAGCGCGAGAGAGAGGTAGAAGAAGATGCCCGCGTCGGCGAGACCGGGCCCGATGACCGGAACCTGGTCGATCAGCGGCAGATGCAACGCGGGCTGAGTCTCGACTCGGGCGTTCGTCGAGCCGGCAGGGTTCAGCGCCTGGTACAGAAAGATGCTGAGGCCCGTGCCGATCAGCCCGATCGCGATGCCGACGATGATCACATCGGCGTGACCCACGGCCGTCGCCACACCCAGCAATAGGCCGAACACGGCGCCGATCAGGATGCCCAGCAGCACCCCGAACCAGACGCCGGCCACGTGCGAACCGAGCACGCCGCCCACGGCGCCCATGAGCATGATGCCCTCGATGCCCACGTTGAAGCCGCCGGTCCGTTCGAGGAAGATTTCGCCCAGGCCCGCGACGATGATCGGGGCGCAGAGGCCGATAGCGCCGGCGACCAGCACCGCGAGAAAGTCAAGGGTGCTCATGCCGACACCTCCTTCGCTCGCTGTTCGGCGCCCGAACGTACACCCGAGCGAGCGGCCGAACGCGCCGCCGACCGGGCCGCCAGCTTGTCGGCCGACAGCGCGAGGGCGGCGGCGAGCAACAGCACGCCCTGGGAGACGGTGCCGATCGAGGTCGGCACGGTTCCGGTGGCGATCTGCACCCCGCTGGCGCCGGTGCCGAGCGAGGCATAGACGATGGCCGCGATGACGATGCCGACGGGGTTGCCACGGCCCAGCACGGCGACGGCGAGACCGGCGAATCCGATACCCCCACTGACATCGGGCTCAAGGCGCTGCGTGACACCAGCCACCTGCATCCAGCCCGCCAGACCCGCCGCCGCGCCCGACACGAGCATCGTGCCGATGACCGCGCGCGCCGGTGTCAGTCCGAGACGGGCGGCGAGGATGGGCCGTTGCCCGTACACATCGACGAGAAAAGCCGAGCGGCTGGCGTTCCACCACACCGCAGCCGCCACGATCACCACCACGATCACCGCGCCGAAGTGCAGCCGGCCCGGGAGTGGCAGCTGAAAGAGCACGAAGGCGCCGGGCAGCTCCGCGCTCTGCGGACTGCCTGCGCTCGTGGGGTCGCGCAGTACTGTGCGCAGCAGAAAGACGAGCTGGTACGTGGCAATGTAGTTGGCGAGCAGAGTGAAGAGGATCTCGTTGACGTTCCAGCGCACCTTCGCCAGCGCCGCGGGCAGAGCCCACAGTGCGCCGCCGACGATGCCCGCAAGAGCGCCGAGCAGCAGACCGATCGGCAGCGCGACCGAGTCGCCGAGCCACAGCGAGACTCCGGTCGCGAAAATGGCACCGACGATCATCTGCCCCTCGGCACCGACGGTGATGACGTTTGCGCGCAGAGCGATGGCGACACCTACGGCCACGAGTGCGAGCGGTGTGGCGTTCGACAGCGTCTGCACGAGGTTGTAGCCGTTGCCGAAGGCACCGACGAACCAGCCCGACAGGGCGTCGCCGAGCCCGGCGCCCGTCGAGACGACGAGGGCGGCGACCACTACGAAGCCGAGCACGACGTAGACGGCCGCGGTGCTGAGGGTGCGCACGCGCACGGAAGATCGGCGCACGGTCAGGCTCCCGTCGCGAGGCCTGCCATGGCCCGCCCCACACGCTGCACGTCGAAATCGCCGACCTCGAATTCGTCGGCGAGACCGCCCTTCGACAGCACCACCACGCGGTCGGCGAGATCACGAACCTCGTCGATGTCGGCCGAGACGAGTAATACGGCGGTTCCCTGCGCAGCGGCCGAGCGGATCTCCGACCGGATGGCCGACGCCGCGTACAGGTCGAGACCCTGGGTCGGCCCGTGCAGCACCGCGACTGCCGGCGCCCCGTCGAGTTCGCGCCCCACGAGGAATTTCTGCTGATTACCGCCCGACAGACTGGAGGCGGCGAGCGACGCGTTGCGCGGCCGCACGTCGTGCCGTTCGAGCAATTCGTCGGTGAAGACCCGCACGGCCTTCCAGCGCATCAGACCCGCGCGGGTGAACCGCGCATCCCGTAGCCGCCGCAGCACGGCAGAATGCGTGAGCGGCAGATCGGGCAGCAGAAAGTCGGCGCGCACTTCGGGTACGTAGGCGACCCCGGCGCGGTCGGCCCGCTGCGGACGCCCGGCGACCTCCACCCCGTTCACGAGAACCCTACCGTGCCCGGGCGCAGTCACTCCCGCAGCCGTGTCGGCGAGCGCACCCTGTCCGTTACCAGCCACGCCGAGCACGCCCACAATCTCGCCCGACCGAACCGTGAGATCGATGCGGCCGCCGCCGAAGCCCGGAAGCACCACGTCGTCGAGCACCAGCACATCGGCGCCGTGCACGAACGGCACCGCGGCCTCGGGCGCCGGAATCTGCCCGACCATGGCGGTGACCAAGTCGTCATCGGTCACGTCGGCGACGCGGGCCGACAGTGTGACTCGCCCGTGACTCAGCACCGTGACGTCGCGAGCCACCGAGCGCACCTCGGCGATGCGGTGCGTGATGAGAAGCGCCGCCACGCCATCCGCGGCGAGCTGCGCGATCTTCTCGAACAGCGCATCGGATTCGTACGGCCCGAGTGCCGAGGTGGGTTCGTCGAGCAGAAGAATCCGTGCCCCTTGAGCGAGCGCGATGGCCAACTCACCCAGCTGTCGCTGGGCGAGCGCGAGCTGGCGAACAGGGGTTCGCAGCGGCACGGCGAGTCCGGCATCCGCCGCCACCCGTTCGAGTATGCGCTGTGCCTCGCGTCGATGAGCGAGCAGGGCGGGCCGGGTGAGCACAAAGTTCTCGACTAGCGTCATCTCGGGGTTGAGGCTGAGCTGCTGCGGTACGAGCCCGACGCCGTGGTCGATGGATGCCCGGCGACCGCTGAAGGCAACGGCGACGCCGTCGAGCGTCAAACGCCCGCTCGAGGGCTGCTCGAGGCCGGCCAGCACCTTCAGCGCGGTCGACTTGCCGGCACCGTTCTCACCGACCAGGGCATGAACGGTGCCGGGCTCGAGAACGAGGTCGACACCATCCAACGCCTGGGCGCCCCCGAAGAACTTCGAGACGCCCAGGAGTGAAATGGTCGGCATCGCTACTGCACTGCGGGAATCGTGACGGCGCCCGAGGCGAGCTTCGCGGCCAGGTCGTTGATCTGGTTCTCGATGTCGGCGGTCAGCTGCGGGGCGGCACCCACTTGGTTGAAGTCGGTGAACACGAGGCCCTTGTTGGCGATGGTCGAGTTATACGACTTGCTGCCGAAGGCACTCGTCTTCACGTCGTTCACGATGTCGGTGAGGGTCGGCGTCCAGTCGATCGTGACGAGGCCGACGTTCACGTCGGAGGCGTCTGAGGAGGAGGTGCTCGACGCGCCGATGGTGGCGATGCCGGCATCCTTCGCCGCCGAGAGAACGCCGGGGGTGTACCCCTCAGCCGCGGTGATGATCAGCTTGGCGCCCGAGGCGACCTGGGCTTTCGTGGCCTGGTTGGCGAGGTTCGCGTCTTCCCAGTTGCCGGTGAAGATCGGCTGCAGCTCGGTTGCGCTCGGGTTGGCATCTTTCAGGCCGAGCGTCAGCGCCTTGTACGAAACTTCGTTGAATGGGGCGAGCTCGCCGTCGACCACGCCGACCGGACTGAGCCCGGTCTTGCCGGCGACCCAGCCCGTCAGGTAGCCCTGCTGGTCGCTGGCATAGCTCCAGGTCTCGACGTTCGCAGTCGACTTCTGCAGAATGCCGGCCGAGCCGGTCGCGACGAAGTGCGTATTCGGCAGCTCTTGCGCCACCTTGAAAATGGAGTCGGAGAAGTCGAGGCCCCAGCCGACGACGAGGTCGTAGCCCTGCGACGCGTACTGGCGGAAGGCGGCCTCGGCGTCGCTGTCGGTGGTGACCGACTCTTTGATCGAGACGTCGATGTCGCCCTGACCCTTGAGGGCGTTGGCGGCGTCGGCTGCGATCTGGTTGAACCCGCCGTCGTTCGAGAGGCCGCCGAGAACGACGGCGACCTTGATCGGAGCAGCGCTCGAGGTCGAGCTGCTACTGCTGGTCGATGCGCTCGACGAGCACGCGGTGAACCCGATGGTCAGAGCGGCGGCAATACCGATGGCGAGGAGTTTTCGAGACTTCATGAGCAGAGGCTTTCGGGTCGGTGCGTGCTGTGAACGCGAGGCGGAATCCAGGAGGGCTATAGGTGGGCTATGGGTGGGCAACTTATCGATAAGTTGACGCCACGCTATCCCGAGGGCCGTCAGCCCGTCGAGTCGGGTCGAAACATTTCGCCACACGCGGTAACACAGGCCGTAACACGCACCCCGGGATAGCCTTCGTGCACCTACGTCAGCGGCGCAGGCCGGCCAACCTGCGCCGTATGCGGGCCAGCTTCAGGCGCCGCTCCAGGGCGGTCGCACCGTACGCACCAGCGAGTACCGGATGAATTCCGGCAGGTGATGCTCAAACGCGTAGAACAGCCGCCGCCCGCTGGCCGCCACACCGATCAGCTCGAGTGTGACCGCCGCCGAGCCTTCGCTCATCTCCAGCCGCCGCGCCTCATCACCGTGCAGATTCTCGGCCCCCGGGGTTGCGATCTCCCACACCAGCGACTCGCCCCAGACGTCGGCCACCGCCGTGAACACCGAGTCATTGAGCATTCGCGGCTCGAAGTCGGGCAGCAGAATGTAGCCCGAGGCGAGCATGACCGGCCGGTCATCCGCCAGCCAGCGTTTGGTGGTGCGAACCGACGGATGCCCAGCCTCCACCTGCAGCAGCGCCGCGATGTGTGGCGGCAGCGGCTCGGGCACCGATTCGAGCACTTCGACGCTCGAGCGGTAGCCGAGCCGTGCGAGCAGCTCGCTATGCTCGAACTGCTCTTCGAGGCGCACGCTCATCATCAATCCGACGGGGTCGACCGTGGTCGCCGCGCCCTGCCGGCGCTGCACGATGCCGATGCGTTCGAGGTCGGCGAGCGCGTTGCGCAGCTGCTGCCGGGTGCAGCCCAGTCGGTCGATCAGCTCGAACTCGCCGGGCAGCGCGGTACCCGCGGCGGCCGCCTCGCGCGCCAGGCGCAACAGGGAGCGGTGTAGCGAATCGTCGCGACTGGATCGGTCGGCAAAGATCTCGCGCGAGGCCATGCCCCACCCTATCGCGTGCCGATCGCCCGGATTTCTGCGAGCAGGTCGCGCTTGAAATCGGGTGACGCAAAGCTCGCGTTCACCGACGACTCGGCAAGCGCAAGCAGGTCGGCACGCCCGAATCCGAAGGTCTCGGCCGCCAAGGCCCAGTCGCCGACCAACGTGCTGCCGAGCGGGGCGGGGTCGTCGGTATTCAGAGTGACTGTCACCCCCGCGTCACGCAGCCGGGCGAAGGGATGTTCGGCCCACGACCGGGTCACGCCGAGTGACACGTTCGAACGCGGGCACAGCCCGAGCGAGACCCCCGATGACGCAAGCTCGGCTACGAGCGCGGCGTCTTCGATGGCGCGCACCCCGTGATCGATGCGCTGCGCGTGCAACAGCCGCAGGGCATCCCACACGCTCTCTGGCCCGCTCGATTCGCCAGCATGCACCGTGCGCCCTAGACCCGCATCTCGTGCGATGCCAAACGCCTCGGCGAACCGCGCCCCGCTTCGGCTCATGGTGCGCTCGTCGCCGTCGACCGAGAGCGCGACGACCCGTCGAGGCTCGGTGCGCACGATCCACCTGGCGAGTTCGGCCGCCTCCTCCGACGTCTGTTGCCGCAGAATCGAGACGCACAGGTTCACGACGCAGAGCCCGTCGTGCTCGGCCTCCTCGAAACCCGCAGCGAAGGCGTCAAGCAGGTCCCCGAGCCGACCGCGCCACGCCCGCCAGTGCGTCGGGTTCACGATCACATCGGTGTACCGGATGCCTGAGGCGCTCTGCCGCGCGGCGAACGCGTAGGCCTGCCGCGCCGCCTGCTCTGGCGACCGCACCAGCCCGCACTCCCAGTCGAGGAACCGAAGGAACCCAGTGAGCCCGCCAGCCCCGGCCCCCGACTCGGCGCCGCCCGTCGTGATTGTCGGCACCCGGAAATCGTGGTGCGTACCGATGTCGAACAGCGACCGCGCCGGCCCCGGTAGCGGCTCTCCCGCCGCCTTGGCGAGCTCAAGCAGATCGATCAGCTCGAAGGCGCCCTCGAGGTGCACGTGCACCTCAGCCTTCGGCACCGTTCGAATCCACTCCTCGTCGATTCGCGGCGCGGTCGTTGTCTCAGCTCGGTCAGTCATCGGCTTAGGCGCGCCCTGTCGTCGTTTTACCCTGCGCACCGTTCGGCCCGCTCGGGAACTATATCCGATGAAAAGCTGCTTGTTGACAAGCGCTAGACGACTACGTGTGCCTGCGTCTCGTACCTGCTGGAACGTGCCGAGCTGCACCCTGCTGAGCAAGGGAGGCGCTTCTGCGGTCGACGGCTCAGCCCGCATGGACGAAAGCGCGCGCGGCCGCCAGGACATCGCGGTGACCTCAGGACCCTCGACCTCAGTCGGGGAGGTATCCGAGGCTCGCGGCGACGAAGGCGCCCATATCGTCGGCGTTGGAGATCAGACCGCCACCACCGACGTAGGCGTCGTAGTTGTTCCACCGGTGGGTGGGATCGTCGCCGTCGTACGGGGTCGCCGGATCGGTGTCAGGGAACTCGACTGTCGTTGAGGTCATGCCGAGGTCGTTGAGGAACGTCGTCTCGAGCGAGTCCTGGAAGACTTCCCCTGGCCCGGTCTCGCCGGGCGGGACTGAGCCCGGCGTGATGAGTCCGGCCAGGATGTTGCCGAGCAATGCGAAGCCCCAGTTGGAATAGTTCCAGGCGCTGCGTGGCTTCCAGAGTGGGCACTGCCGGGTGTCGGCGCAGTCGTTCGTGAAGGAGTTCCACAGCATCGTCGGTGTGTACCCGGGTTTTGGGTTGGCGCAGTCGGGGTTTACCGCGGGGCAGCCGTCTTGGAGGTTCGGCGCGGCGTCGGTGAGTCCGGCGGTGTGTGTGGCCAGATCGAGCAATGTGATGGGGGTCTTGTCGTGCGTGTCCGGGTCCTCCCACTCGGGCACAACGACGCCGCTTGGCGCGAACTTCTGAAGGGGATCGTCGAGCGATACGGTGCCGTTGGCAACGAGGTAGGCGAGCAGGTCAGCGGCGAAGACCTTCGTCTCCGAGCCCAGCTCGAACTGCGTCGCGGCTCCGACAGGGGCATTGCTGATGCGATCCTCGACACCCGCGGCAAAGGTCGTGATGACCGGATCCGTTCCCATCGGGCCCGGTGTGACGACCGCGACAGAGATCCCCGGCACGGATGTGTTATCGGCGAGAAACCCTTCGACCATCCCCTGGATCTGCGTCTTTAGTTCGGGGGTCATGGTCACCGAGGATTCGGCGGAAGCTGCGGGCGTCGCCGCCGCTGTCGCCGCCGCAGGAGTCACCAGCATGAGCGCCCCTGCAATGCTCACTGCCACACCTGCTAACACACCTCGGCGATACCGCCTCATCACTGCACTCACCGATGGCCGCCTTCCCGGTCGCCGATTGTTGCACTTGCCTCATCTGGGCAATGAGCCATCGCGTTGAGGAAAACACTCGTGAGTTGTGGGGCAGTCATCGCCGGCCTGCGATGTCAGCGTCGACAGTGACCCTAGACGTAATGGCATCGGTGCTGTGCACGGGTTCGCTGCGGCGGGAAATCGCGTGCCAGATCACGAAGACGAGGCCGACGACGTTGATCACGATGTCGCCGATCAGCGGCAGACCGGTGTTCACCGCGTAGTCGTTGTTCACGACCGACTGGTAGATATGCCCGCCGGCGGCGCCGAAGCCGAAGATCACGGCGGCGGCGACTGCGCCGACCTTGGCGCGGAACTGTGCTTTACGGCTGTAGACGAGGAAGCAGATCAGTGCGAAGCCGAGGCTCGAGAAGGCGAGTTCAAGCTGGAAGGGCGACTGCGCCCACCCGATCGTCTTCGCGGCATAGTCGCCAAACACCGAGTGCATCACGAAGTTGATCGTGAAGGCCACTCCCAGGGCGTAGAAGATGAACTCATTCAAGAAAATTCCGCTCACCTCGGCGCGTGAATGGTGCCCGGCGCGGCGCAGCACCTTCACGGCGGCCACGATCAGGCCGAGCACGAAGCAGCTGATGAGGTAGTTGCCGATCACGGCGGTGAGAATGGTGGAGATGATGTCTGAGATCATGGTCGCTTCCCCGAGTGACGTCGGTGCCGTCGGCTGCGCGCCACCGGCTCGACACTAGATGCCGGCACGCTCCCTGTCTGCCCGGCGGTCGGCCGTCATCCATCCGGATGACACCCGCTGTCGTCCCCCTATCAGTTCTGAGACGCTGGTTTGGTCGACAACTGGCGAGACACGATGATGGTCGTGAGGGCCAAATCGGACCCGGGTCGGGGGTACTCATGAAAGTCACTGTCGCGGTCGGAGATGACCACCCGGTCGTGCGCGCCGGGCTCGTGCAGATGCTCACGGCGTCAGACCTGATCGACGTGGTGGCCGAGGCCGACGACGGTGCCCAACTGCTCGATACCGTTCGAGCACTCACACCTCGGGTGGTCCTCTCCGACTACCGCATGCCGGGATTGGATGGGGCAGCCTTCGCACTCGCAGTACAGCAGGAGCAGCTGTCTTCCCGGGTGCTTGTGCTGTCGGCGTACACCGAACCGGCCATCGTATTCCGTTGCCTCGAGAATGGCGCGGCAGGGTTCCTCTCCAAAGACGTCGACCGCGACACGCTGATCGCCGCTATCCACAGCGTTGCAACGGGCGCCGATGTGCTCCCGCCCGAGTTCGTGAGCGACGTGCTCGACGAAATCCGGCAACGACGAAGCCTGACCCGGGCGGCGGTCACCCTCAGCCCGCGAGAGCGTGAAATCCTCGCAGCGGCGGCGTCCGGCCGGTCCACACCCGACATCGCCCGGTCGATGCACCTCTCCACCTCGACCGTGAAGACCTACCTCCGCAGGCTCTACGAGAAACTCGGCGTCGGCAGCCGCGGTGCCGCCATCGCCGAGGCGATGCGACAGGATCTCTTCAGTTGACGACGGGCCCCATCACGGCCGGGCGATCCCATTCGCTCGGCGGCCGCATTCTGAGCTCAGTTCATCGCGTCACAGCGCTCCTTCGCCTGGCGCTGCTCCCGCCCCTGGTCGTACTGTATGTCTTCCTGGCCGATACCGCCGATGAGGGTGCCACGGCATTCGCGGTCTTGGTAGCGGTCTTCGGAGCCTGGGGGCTGTTCACCGTCTGGTGGTCGGTGCGGCGGCCCGTGCCCTCATGTGCGGGAGCGGCAAGCATCATCGTCGATCTGGTGCTCTTCATCGCCATGGCGGTGAGTTCGTCGGGCGCGACTTCGTACATCACCCCAGTGTTCTACCTCTACCCCGTCTTCTCGGTGTTCTACTCCCGACCCGCCCTCACAGCCGCCGTCGGGGGCATCGTGGCGGGCGGGTACGCTGCCGTGTGGCTCGAGAACCTCGCCGTCCGCGGCGGCCCCGACGAGCCGGGCATCGTGTGGATGCACTTTCTTCTCCTGACCTGGATGGCGCTGACCACCACCGCTCTGTCCCTCGTGTTGGCACACCGCGCCCGCGCCGACACCGAGACGCGCAACGTTCAGACGAGACTGATCGCTCAGGTGCTCGCCGCCGATCACCGCGCAAACACCAGGCTGGCGAACGATCTGCACGACGGCCCGCTGCAAGACGTGATCGCCGTGCGGCGGTTGCTCGAGCAGATCCGCGACACGTCACCCGAACCCGACCGCGTCGACACCGCAGCCCAAATCCTTGAGGAAACAACGGCCCATCTGCGCGGCACCGTTCAGAGCATCCACCCACAGGTCCTCTCGGAACTCGGGCTCGCCGCAGCAGTGACAGAGCTGGCACGCACCGCCGCGTCACGCGATGCCGTACCGGTATTCGCGGCGGTCGAGCCCCTGCCCCCGATCGACTCCGAAAGGGAGACCGCGCTGTTCGGCGCCTGCCGCGAGTTCGTCACCAACGCGCAGCGCCACGCCCACGCGACCCGCATCGACATCACCCTCACCCAGCGGGGCGAGCAGGTCGTGCTGTCCGTAACCGACGACGGCGACGGCTTCGACGTAAATGCGTCCGCCTCAGGCGAGGCGGAACGGCGAGGCCACGTGGGTCTCGCCTCACACCGACTGCGCATCCACGGTCTCGGCGGCACCGTGAACCTCGACACACATCAGGGTGCCGGAACCATCGTGCGAGCAACCTTTCCCATTGAAGATCCACGTCTTTCCCGGTACTGATTACTCCGAGTCAGCGACGTACCCATCGATGAGCCGCACCACTTCCCCCACTCTCTAACGGGCGAGACTCGCGCAAGTCGCAAGCCTCGACGATGCACACATCGGAAACGTTAGGCGCGCGAGCCTCAAGCCTCGATTACACTCCGGGGCCGCAGACTCGACGAAGCGAGTCGGGTCGTTCAGGCTGGGGCGACGACGCGGAGTCCAGCGGCATCAGCAGCGCGAGCCAGTTCGTCGTCGTAGGTGACGATTTCGTCTGCTCCCAGCCGAAGGGCAGTGGCGAGATGGATCGCATCGTTCGAGCGCAGGGGGGCGTGCGTTCCTGCAGCGAGCAAGTCTCCACGCGTCACGTCGACGAGAGTGACCGCGTCTAGCACGATAGAGATGGACGCCGCCTCGATTATCGCCGGATTCCGTCCTGCCGCACAGTGGAGCTCGGTGTGCAGCAACCACGATGCAGCCAGTCGACGCGACGACGTAGTCAGCGCCGTCAGCAGCGCCGCCGACTCCTTTTCTTCCACGAGTAGTTTCATCGCTGCTGACGTGTCGAGATACGCCACGGTCACCAGAGGCCCCGACTGTCATCAACAATCTGCTTCGTAGAGAGCGTCGATGCGACGCGCTGCACCTTGACGAGCGTATCGGTGTTCGATCGAGCAGCCCGCGCCTCTCCGCGCGCGATGAGGCCGTCGAGGGGATTACCGCCGATTGGGATGATGAGAGCAGCCAGCCGGCCGTTGTTACTGACCTGCACGGACTCCCCCGCTTCGACTCTGCGCAGGATCTCGCCACTTTGATTCCGCATCTCACGGTGAGTGATCGTGTCCATGAACTCACAGTAGCACCCCGTAGCACAGCTGATCGGGCTTCATACGTTTGAGCGCGATCGCACATGGAGACCGTTATCGGTTCACAGTAGGGGTCTCATTTCACCCACGGCTTGATGAAACGTACAGGCAGAGATCATCGAGAACGTCGGCTATTTCGCTCGGACGTACGCTCCAGTACCGAATGGCTCCCGCGCCTCTAGGCTGCACATCTCGGCGAGATGTGACAAGTCCGAGCGCTTCAAGAGCCCCGAGGTGCATTCGCACGCTTGGCCGCGAGAGCCCGGTCTCGACGCATATGTCGTGGATTGAGAACTCAACATGGCCTGTCGCAAAACGCACTATTTCGACCCGAGTTGGGCTGGCGCCGAACGCGGTGATGGCGCGCAGAGTAAGTCCATCCATTGGCCTCTCCTCTCCGTATTCGGAGTCTTGTCGTACGCCTGATCCCCTAGCGGCGAGTACTGAAGACCGGCTGCCTGAGGAGTGCCGCATCGACGTCGACGCCCAGGCCAGGACCGGTGGGAGATTGGCCGAGTCCTCGCGCGTCTTTCTTCGGCGGCGTGGCGATGTCCGGCGTCGTCCATTCGGAGAAGAAGCTGGTTGTGAGAAGTGCGTTCGCGGGTGTGCTCGCTGCCAGGTGGCTGAGGGTGGCGGTGACGAGCGCTCCGCCCCACGTCTCGTCGATCGTGACCATCATTCCGAGCGCGGCGGCAGTGTCGCGCAGTTTGATTGCTGCGCTGGGCCCGCCCACCCGACCGGGTTTGATGTTGACGCCGCCGGCGTGCGCTTCGGTTTTCGCACGGATGAGATCATCGACTGTGGTCACGCATTCGTCCACGATCAGAGGGAGATCCGAACGCCTTCTGACCTCGGCGCAATCGCTGAGGCTGAGGCAGGGTTGTTCCAAATAGAGGCGGAAGTCTCGGAGTTCATGCGCCGCCTGCAAGGCTTGCTGCACATTCCAGCCACCGTTCGCGTCGGCGATGACTGTGCATGTGTCGTCTACGACGTCCATCACCGCTGCAACTCGCGCGGCGTCCTCGTAGGGATCATTTCCGACCTTGAGCTGGAAGTCGATCGTGCCCTTCGCTCTCTCTGCGCTGACGTAGTCTCGCATTCGGGCCGGGGTGTCGAGTGCGACAGGAACGAAGATTCGGAATTCTTCGCGCACACGGCCGCCGAGCAATGTTGTCATCGACAGTCCCGTCGTCTTCCCGAACAGGTCCCAGCAGGCAACATCGATGGCGCTCTTGGCGGCCATGCCACCGAGAAGGGTCCCACTCATCGCCGCGTGAACGATGGCGGGTTCGGTTGCGTCCAAGCCGATGATTGCAGGACCGAGGAGTTTCAGCGCTTCTCTCTCACCCTCGAAGAACGCGGGGAGGTAGGTGGACCCGTGGGGGCAGGTCTCGCCCCAACCGACCGTTCCGTCTTCTCCGGTCAGACGCACGACAAGGGAGGGCTCGTGTGTCTGCGAGCGACCGTGGGACATCACGTATGCCCCGTGTGCGTACTGCAGCTGATACTCGAATACGTCGACAGCTGTGATCTTCATGCCTTGAGCTCCATCCAGATTGCTTTCAGTTCGGTGTACTGGTCCAGCGCTTCCGCACCCTTGTCACGCCCACCGAAGCCCGACTGCCGATAGCCTCCGAACGGTGTCGTGATGTCCCCTTCGCTGAAGCCGTTCACTGACACAGTGCCAGCCCGCACCGCGCGTGAGACGCGGAACGCCGCGTCGAGATTGTTGGTGTACACGCTGGCGTGGAGTCCGTACACGGTGTCATTGGCCATGGCGATCGCTTCAGCCTCGGTGCGGTAGGTGAGCACAGAGACAACGGGACCGAAGATCTCCTCGCGCGCGACGTCCATGTCGGCCCGCACGTCGGTGAGTATTGTCGGTTCCACATACCAGCCGCCTGTCTCCTGCAGCATTCGACCCCCTCCCAGCGCGACTGTCGCGCCGTCCTGGCGAGCTCCGTCGATGTGAGCGAGGATCCGCGTCAAGGCTGCTTCCTCGATCATGGGGCCGACGCGTGTGGCGGCGTCGCGGGGGTTGCCGACGGTCCAGTCACGGCTCGCTCGGATGAGGGCTTCGACGAGATCGTCTCTCATGGATTCGTGAACGATGATCCGGGAGCCGCAGGTGCAGTTCTGTCCACCGTTCCAGAAGCCCGCTGTTGCCAACTGCGTGGCGACAGCATCGAGGTCATCGACGTCGGGCAGGACGACCTGAGGGCTCTTCCCACCCATCTCCAGAACGATCTTCTTCAGGTTCGATGCAGCAGAGTAGCCCAGGAATGCCCGCCCGACTTCGGAGGACCCGGTGAAGGTGATCATGTCCACTTCGGGATGCAACCCGAGTGCTCGACCGGCGATTTCGCCGCGGCCGGGCACCACGTTCAGCACACCTTCCGGGATGCCTGCCTCCAGAGCGAGCTGGGCGATACGGATGGTACTGAGGGGTGCAAGTTCCGGTGGTTTCACGATGACGGAGTTGCCGGCCGCGAGTGCTGGCCCGATCTTCCACGCCAGCATGCTCGCCGGAAAGTTCCAGGGAAGCACCGCTCCGACGACCCCGACGGGTTCGCGAACGGTCAGTCCCAATGAACTCAGTCCAGCGGGTGAGACCTTGCCGAAGTCTTTGTCGGCCAGCTCTGCATACCACCGGATGGTGTGGATGACATCGGGGAGGTCGGTCTCGGTGGTGTCGATGATCGGCTTGCCCGCGTCGATGGTGTCCAGCAACGCGATCTCCGGTGCGTTCGCTTCGATGAGATCAGCGAAAGCGAGCAACGTGGTTTTGCGTTCGCCGGGGCTCTTGGCGCTCCAAGCACCGGATTCGAATGATGTCCGTGCGTCCTGCACGGCGCGGTCGACGTCGGTGGCGTCGAGTTCGGCCACTTCGGCGATGAGCTGACCGTTGGCAGGATTCAGGGTCGTCGAAACTTGCTCACGGAGACCGGGCACGGAGCTGCCCCCGATGATGGCCAGCGCGGGACTGGCAAGGAGGGTTTCCTCGATGGATTGTGTTGTCACGGTTTCCTTCATTGCGGGCTCGCACCAGGTGCCGCCCTCGGGTGAGATTACGCCGACTGGAGGTCGAGCAAAGTGGTGAGCGACGGGTTTGAGAACACGCCGGATGGATCGAACTTCTCTCGGACTGCCCGGAACTCGCCGAGGGCTGGGAAAGCCTCAGCGATCTCGGCTGGGCTGAAGTAGTGCATCTTTCCCCAGTGTGGACGCGGCCCGTAGGGCATGAGAGTGTCGTGCACGGCGTGGAGGAAGGTGTCGTAGTTCCCCTCCCGGTCACTCACCAGCGCCAACGAAACGGTGTTCGTGTCGTGCTGCGCCGAGAGGTAGGCGGAGTCTGCGGCTTGCCAGCGCACCTGCACCATGGAGATCTCCTCGGGGAAGTCCCGGAGCATGAGTGAGCGCAGCGCGCTGAACGCTTCTGTCCAGCGATCGGCAGGAATCATGTATTCGAGTTCCACGTGTTCGGGATCCTGGTCTGCCCAGTCGGGATAGATCAGGTAGGAGCGGCCGATTCGGCGACCCGGTTCTCCGCTCACCCCAGTGCCGGAAGTCAGAGCTGGATGATCGGCGGCGGTGGTGGTGAGCCTCTTGACCCAGCAGGAGTCCGCGGGGGTTGGTGGCAGCGCAAAACGCGCAGCCGTCTCGTCGGATGGGCACCAGCAGAAGGAGTAGTGGCGAACGTCTCGGGAGTCGGCCTCGAGCGTTTCGAGGACGGTGCTCAACGGATCGATCGAGTTGTGCTCTTCCAGTCCGTAGGCGGTATCGGTCTTCAGGCCCACCCGGGACACGATGCCCAGCAGGCCAAGGCTGACCTGCGCTGCGAGGAGCTCCTCGGGCTGAGCGTCGTCTGCCTCGATACGGCGCAATTCGCCGCATCCATCGATGAGAGTGACGGACCGTACTTCTGACGACAGGCTGCTCAAGCTTCGCCCGGAACCCTTGGTACCCGTTGCGGTCGCCCCAGCTATCGTCTGCGCGTCCGTGTCGCCTTGGTTCCGCAGTGAGAGGCCGTGATTCCACAGCTCGGGCCCGATCTCCCGCAGAGGAGTATGCGCCCACATCTCCGCAACCTTGCTGCCGCGATCTGCAGAGATGACTCCGCGCGGACCGGTGAGCCGGAGGAGGGTGGTGCTCGGTTCCACGATGGGAGTGAAGGAGTGTCCCGATCCGGCTACACGAACTCCGCCGCCGGCCTCTGCTATTTCGCGGACGATCTGCTGGATGCCTGTTTCTGAGTCGGCCAACGCCGTCTCGGCCTGGAATGTCTGATTCTGCGCCCAGTTCTGCCACCTTTCGGGACCGACAGTGGTCCGCACGTAATCGTCGGTCGAAACTCGTCTCATGCGATGTCCTCTCGGGGAGCGATGTCGAACGTCTCGATGACTTCATCGAGACGTTCGATCACGGCGGCCAGTTCCGACCGCTCGCTTTCGGGAAGCGGCAGGATCGGCTTTCTCGGCTGACCGACTGACACTCCTCGCGCGTTCGCGCCTGCCTTCGTCGACGCCATGTAGTTGTGGCTCTCGAGGAACGCCTGCAGGGGGTAGAGGTCTTTCCACAGCCGGAGCGCCTCTGCGGCCTGTCCTTCGCGGGCGAGTCTCCACAGAGCGACACATGCAGCAGGGTGCGCGTTGGGGGCACCCCACACCGCGGCGTCCCTGCCGGAGAGGAACGCGTAGATCGTGCTGCTGTCGTGCCCGCTGAGAACATCCAGCCGACCCTCGGTGAGAAGGTCGATGGCGAACAGGCGGGAAACTTCGGGCGTGGTGTCTTTGATGGACACGACGTTTTCGATGAAACTCAGTTCGTTGATGAACTCAGGCGTGAGAGACATCCCGGTGCCGCCTGGGTTGTTGTAGATCATCAGTGGCAGCCCGACGCTGGCGATATCTTCGACGAAACGTGCAAGTTCCTGGGTCGAGAGCGGCTCGTAATAGGGCATGACCAAGAGGCCACATTTGGCACCCACCGCGAGAGCGTGCTCGGCGTAGCCCTGGGCTTCCCTCGTGGTCATGGCTCCGACGCCGACGACGACCTCGGCGCGGCCACCGCTGGCCTGGGTGACCGCCTCGACGCTTGTACGCCGTTCCTCGTTCGTCAGCGATGGGAACTCCCCGGTGGATCCGTTGACGACCAGTCCGGCGATGCCGGCGTTGATCTGGTCGTCGACGAGATGGCCGAAACCGTTGGCATCCAACCGTTCGTCGTCGTGGAAGGGTGTGACAAGGGCCGTGTAGATTCCGGACATCGGTGTATAGATCATGGTTGTTTCCTCGGCTTTACTTGTTGACGGTGCTGGTCGGGGTGGTGATTCCTTGAATCTTGCCCCGGCGGGATTTAGGGATAAGAAGGTAGATGGCGATTCCCACCGCGATGACGAGGACCATGCCGCCACCCACCGCGAAAGGGTCAGTGAGAACGATGGCTGTGCAGAGCACAACCGACCACAGTGCGGCTACGCCGAACACCAGCGGCCACCACCTCCCGGTGGTGAATGGTCGAGCTGGTACCCGCTTGCGCATCAGGGCCCAGAATCCGACGAAGACCGCAACCGTGTAGGCCAGCGCCCAGGACAGAGCCACCATCGCCGTCAGTACGGAGAGCGCGGATGACCACACGGCGAAGATGATCGCGATTGCGAAGCAGACGAGGGTTGCGTTTACCGGAACACCCCACCGGTTGACCTTCTTCAGCCACGTTGATCCGGGGAGCTGACCGTCGCGTGCCTGCGACCACAGCACCCGTACTCCGGTGAGCTGGATGATGCAGTTGCAGGCGAAGAGCGCGATGATCGCGAGTACTTCGAAGATATTGCTCAGGACCGGCCCTATCGCGCTCTCCAGGATCAGCTTCCCTGGGAAGCTGTCCGCCATCACTGCCCGTACGTCCGGAATCGAGATCATCAGCAGGAACAAGAAGATGGACCCGAAGAGCCAACCTGCGCCGTTGGCCAGCAACTGACCCAGCGGAGCGGTGCGTGATGCGTTCTTCGTCTCCTCACCTGCGTTGCCGGTTGCGTCGAACGCGGAGATGATGAAGGCCGGCAGTACAAACGCGAGCAACAGCGGCAGGATGAAGCCGCCGTCGGTCGTCCCTGCCGTATCGAAGAGGATGGACGCCGGTTGGGTCGGGTGAGGCACCGCGATAAGAGCGACCACAACGATGACAGTGGCGACGAGCTCACAGATCACGCCGACATTGTTGACAGCGGTTGCGATGCGAACATGGACGATGTTCACGATGGTGCCGGCAACGATGATGCCGAGAACCCAGGGCAGAGCTTCACCGGGGTCAGCGAACTCGACCCCGAACCATCCGGCAACCGCTGGCGCAATCGCAACGGCGATCGCCGGAATGGACACGATGTGGGCTATGACGATCCACCACCCGGTCTGCCAGCCGAGCCACGGCTTCTTCGTCAGGCGCGAGACGATCTGGTACACGCCGCCCGACAGCGGATATGCCGAGACCAACTCGGCAATGGCGATTCCCACGAAGAAGACCTGGAACGCGCCACCGATGACGAAAGACCAGAATGAGGCTGGCCCGAAGTAGCCGAACCCCACGCCGATGGTCGTGAAGAGCGCGGACGCCACAGCAATGGCGCTGAACTGGATTCCGAACGACGACACTAGACCGAGCGCGCGTTTGAGTTCCTGCTTGTATCCGAGTTGGCCCAGGTACTCCGAGTCGGTTTTCGTCCCGGCATCGAGCGCAGCGTCTCCGTGCGTGGAACGACTTTCAGTTGTGGAGCGGTGGGGCGGGTCTTGAAGCGTCATTGCAATTCCCATCGTCATTTGTAATGGTCTGAGCATTCACTATTGGGATGATTTCGTCAAGTCTTACGTCCGAGGTCGCCATGGAGAATAGAGTGTCGTTTGTGACCGGTACCGAAGATAACCCTCGCGTGGAAGAACCATCGGAACCATCTGGTGAGGCTTTTCGGCCCGCGCGCCGGTCGTTTGATGACATCGTTGCGCAGATACAGAGTGCGATCGATCACGGAACATACCGAAGCGGCGAACGCCTGCCAGCCGAACGGGAATTGATTCGCGTCTTCGGTGCCAGTAGGGGAACCGTCCGCGAAGCACTCCGGCTGCTTGAAGGCATGGACAGGGTCACCATCAAGCGGGGAGCGAAAGGTGGAGTCTTCGTTCGTGACCCAGACGCCCTGGGCGTGGCGTCCGCCCTTGAATCATTGATCAGGTTTCGTCGAGCCGGCGTTGGAGAACTCGTTGAATTTAGGCCGGGATTCGAAGCGGAAAACGCGCGCTGGGCGGCCCAACGCGTGACCGACGATGAAATCGCAGCCCTTCGGCACCTTGTGGAGTCCTACTCGGACCAGATCGCAGGCGCCTGGTCGGGCTTGGTTGAGCTCGACCTACAACTTCACCAGCAGGTCGCGGCCGCATCCGGCAATGAGATCAGAGCAGGGATCTCTCTAGGCATCAACAGGGTTGTTCGTGAAGCCTCACTGGCACTGGGGGCAACTACGGTGGACCGCAACGACGAGGCGCGACAACTGAGCGACATCGTCGAGGCAATCGCCGCGCGGGACCCAACGGAAGCCCACGCAGCCATGCTCCGACACGTCGAAGTGAACTCTGCACTGGAACTCCGCGCTGAGAGTCCCCGCGAATAGCCGCCGGAGCTCCTTATCGCGGGGGGATCATCGACACCAACAAACCGCAGTAGCCCGAACGTGCTGGCGACCTCACTTTTCCCGTCTGACGACGTGGATCCGCTCGTCTGAGCAAATCCCGAGGTGCGCCGGACGTCTCTTGACACCGTGCCTCGCAAATCTAAAGGTTATTGAGACACCGCTCTCCGCGGCTGCGGGGGACGTGAAGCTCCAGATGCTTCAGAATCTGCGTGTCTAGGAAACTCATCTCGTAGTCTTGCGTGTCTCGCACCTTCGATTCGGGATTTCCGAGACGCGCCAGTGCAGACGCCGGGGTGGTAATAGTGCAGCAGCCGCTGCACAATTGCGGCATCACGGTCTAGCGGCGGCGACCGTCGAGGGCGGAGCGAAATTCTTCGGCGCCCGCGCGCACCGAACGGGCGATCTCGGTCTTACGCTCGTCTGAGAGGCGGTAGTCGGGGGCGACGATCGTGAGTGCGCCCACGAGTGTGCCGTTGGTGTGCACGCTCGCCGCGCTGGCCCAGACGCCATGGTCGACCTCGCCGGCACTCTCGGCGTAGCCCGTCGTGCGGAGCGTCTCGAGATCGGTTTCGAGTTTCTTCTGGGCAGGTGCCGACAGCGCCGGCACGAGACGGTTGAAGTACTGGGCTAGCTTCGAAGGGGTCAGTTCGCTCAGGAGCAGCTTCGCGCCGGCACCGCCGTGCAGGGGCATGCGGTTGCCGGGCTGGAACGAGATGGAGATCGGATGATCAGACTTGGCGATGGCCAGGCAGACCGCCGAGTCGTTGACCCGTCGGAGATACAGTGCGGTCTCGCCGGTCTCTTCGGCCATGGTGTCCAGGATGGGCTGCACCAGCGTGCGGAAGTCCATAGTCGCCTCCGCCGCGCGGGAGAGCCGCAGAACCTGGGGCGACAGCACGAAGCGGCCCTTGTCGCGCTCCTCGATGAGGTCGAGTTCGCGTAGGAGCGAGATATAGCGGTAGGCGCTCGGCACCGAGATGTCGTGCTTCTCGAGAATGTTGTCGACCGTCAGTTCCGGCATCTGCTCACTGAACTCGAGCAGAATCTGGAGTGCGCGACGGGCACTGTCGACACCTTTCGTGCGCTGGGGCTCGGGGGTTGCCTGCCCACCATTTTCGGCGGGGGATGGGGCTAGCTCGGCGTTGTTGTCGTTGGCATTCATAGTCGGCTCCAAGCGATCTTAGCCGCGCGTTGCTTCAGGCGGGCCGTCACCGTGCTCCGCGTGTGTACGGTGCGCCCAGGGCGGGCGGCACGACGGAGCTTCTCGCGAAGACGATCAGCATCACGATGACGATGATGAACGGCAGCATCTTGATGATGTCGGCGGGCACGGTGAAGCCGACCACCTGAAGCGCCGGACCGACCGCTACGGCGAGACCGTAGACGAGCGACGTGATCATGACGACCAGGATGCGCCCGCGCGACAGCATGGTGATGACGATCGCGATGAACCCGAGTCCGTTGGTGAGAAACGGGCTGAACGTCGCCGTCGTCAGCAGCGAGAGGTAGGCGCCGCCCAGGCCGGCGAGGGCGCCGCTCAGCAGCACCGCCATCGACCGGGTGCGCATCACACTGCCTCCGGCCGCGTCGAGAGACGACGGTTTCTGCCCGGCCGAACGGGTGGACAGGCCCCAGTTCGTGCGCGCCAGGGCGAAGGCCAAGCCGAGGGTCAGCAGGATGCAGACCCAGAAGATTCCCGACTGCTGGAACAGAGCCTGGCCGATCACGGGAATGTCGGAGAGCCCCGGTAGCGCGAGCTGCGGCTGCTGACCCAGACTCGCCGGCGACTTGGTGTAGTTCTGCAGGTACAGCACGCTCGTGATGCCCTCGCCGATCAGCGTGATGGCGAGCCCGATGACGATCTGGTTCAGGCCGAGCCACACGTTCAGGATGAGCATGGCCAGGTTCGCGGCCACACCGCCGATCGCGCCGCCGAGCATCCCGATCCAGAAACTGCCCGTGGTGAGTGTGACGACGAACCCGGTGTAGGCGCCGACGAGCATCACGCCCTCGATGCCGAGGTTGAGCACCCCCGCCTGTTCGCCGATGGTCTCCCCGACAGCGGCCAGCATAAGCGGCATCGCCTGCGCGATGACCGTGGCGATGAAGACGGTGACGAAGGCTGCTGAGAGCATGTCGCTCATACCGGCATCCTCTCGGATTCGTTACGGACGGGAATCGGCAGGCTGCGCCTGAGGCCCGGAGGGAGGTAGCTCTGGCCGAGCCGGTGGCGCTCTCCGATGTACTCGGTGACGGTCATGAAGAGCAGGATGAGCCCGACGATCACCAGCAGGAAGTCCACGTTCAGCCCCGCCTGCTGGCTGGCCAGCGTTCCACCGGTCGCGAGCACGGCGTAGAACGCGACGAACGGAATGGCGGCTACCGGCCGGAACCTCGCGAGGAACACGAGAGGCATGACCGCGTCGCCGTACCGTGGGTCCCAGTCGGCTCGCTGGTAACTGAACTGGCCGAGAATGTCGATCGATCCCGCGAACGCGATCAGGCCGCTCGAGAGAGCGAACAGCAGAATGACCATCCAGGTCGAGTTCAGCCCCATGTGGCGGGCCGCCTTGGGGCTCGCGCCGAAGATGTCCACCCGCAGCCCGAAGGAAGTGCGGCTCAGAACGTATTGCGCCACGACGGCCAGCACGATCGCCAGCACGAAGCCGATGTGGATCTCGGTGCCGGGAATGTAGGGCAGAAGATCGGTGTCGGCGATGACCGTGGTCTGCGGCGTCGAGGTGCCGGGGTCTTTGAACACCCCCTTGATGAGCAGGTTCACCACCCCCACGGCGATGAACGACATCACGAGCGAGGTGATGATCTCGTTGGTGCCGTACCGGGCCTTGAGCAGCGCCGGAATGAGCGACCACACGGCGCCGGTCAGGATGGCCACGATGAAGACGATGATCGTGGCGAGAGCGGTGGGCATCACCGCGAACAGCATCGGCCCGAGCCCCGACGCGACGACGGCACCGAGCAGGTACTGACCGTTGTAGCCGAGGTTCCAGAGCTGGCCACGAAAGGCCACGATGAGCCCGATGGCCACGATCAGCAGCGGCGACATGAGAGAGAGGCTGCGCTGCCAGTTGCTGCCGGTGATGCCGTACTTCCACACCCCGGCGAAGAAGTCGAGCGGGTGGGCGCCGATGGCGAGCATGATCAGGCCCGAGACGAGCAGGGCCAGAAGCACGGGTACGACAGATCGCACCAGACCCTGAGCCAGTCGAGGAGCCGAGCCGGTTGGTTTCATCAGTCAGTGCCTTCGATCGCGCCGGTCATGTACTGGCCCACTTTCTCTGCCGTTCCGACTCCGTCATTCACGACGGAACCCACGAGGCGACCCCTCGAGATCACGTCGATGCGATGGGAGAGCTCGATGAGCTCGTCGAGGTCGGTGGAGAGCAACAGCACCGCCCCGCCCTTCGCCGCGAAGTCGATGAGAATCTCCCGCACCAGATGCACGGTCTTCAGATCCAGCCCGTACGTGGGCTTGTTGACCACGACGAGCCGCGCGCCGTTGGTGAGTTCGCGGGCCAGGAGGATCTTCTGGATGTTGCCCCCGGAGAGGGTTCCGGCACGAGTGCTCGGTGAAGGGGTACGGATACCGTACTCGTCGATCAAGCGTCTGGCCTCGGTGTCGACGGCCTTCGGCTGAATGCGACCCGAGCGCCAGAAGGGCCGCTGCCCGATGCGTTTGATCACGAGGTTGAGTGCAACCGACATCGAGCCCACCGTGCCCTCGTAGAGCCGGTCATCTGTCACATACCGCACGCCGAGTTGCTGACGGCTGTGCACACCCGAGCGGGTGATGTCGACGCCGTCGAAGATCACGACTCCGGATGACGCCGAGCGCTGCCCGGCGACGACCTCGGCGAGAGCTGCCTGGCCGTGGCCGTCGATGCCGGCGACACCGAGGATTTCGCCTTCACGCACCGTGAGCGTCACGTCTTCGGCCTCCACGTCGCGACCGCCGGCGCGGCTGGTCACCCCCCTCAGTTCGAGGCGCACGGGGCGCCTCTCGGCGTCGATGGAACGCGCCTCGAGGGTGGCTTCGGCCGCGCCCGCGAGTTCGGAGGCGCTGTCGCCGGCCGCAGCGAGGTCGTCGCCGAACATCGCGGCCAGAATCGCGTCACGAGCCTGGTCTTCGGTGTACGAGGCGAGTTCGTCGACCCCGATGGTGCCGACGTTGCGGCCGCCGCGGAGGATGGTCACGCAGTCACCCATCGCGTACGCCTCGCGCAGCTTGTGGGTGATCAGCACGACGGCCAGGCCCTGGGCCTTGACCCGGGCGATGCTCTCACCGAGATGCTCGATGGCCTGCGGGGTGAGCATCGACGTGGGTTCGTCGAGAATCAGCAGCCGGCTGCCCTTCCACATCGCCTTGGCAATCTCGACCTGCTGCTGCTGCCCCAGACCGAGGTCAGAGGCCAGCACGTGCGGGTCGATCTGTGCCCCGAGCAGGTCGGCGAGTTCGGCGAGCCGCTCAGCCGCACGCTTCTTGTCGAGCAGCACACCAGTCTCGCCGAGCATCAAGTTCTCGAGCACGGTGAAGGCGGGCACGAGGGTGGAGTGCTGGTGCACCACGCCGATGCCGTGGTCGACGGCCACCTTCGGCGACGAGATGTCGATGATCTCGCCGCCGATGGCGACCGTTCCCGAATCGGGTTGCTGCATTCCGGCGAGGATGCTGATGAGCGTCGACTTGCCCGCCCCGTTCTCACCCAGCAGGCAGTGCACCTGCCCTCCGACAATGTCGAGGGAGACGTCGTCGTTGGCGATGACGCCGGGGAACGCCTTGGTTATGCCTCTCAGGGAGATGACGTCACCCGAGGCCAGTGCACCGGCGGTGTTCATCGTGCTCAGGCGCCCTTCTTGGCGGCGATCACCGCAGCGACCTCGGCCGCCGAGGTTGCAATCGTCGGCTTGATCGATCCGTCGATGATGCCCTTCGAGGCCTTGTCGACGGCTGCCGTGATGTCGGCGGTCATCGCATCGGTCTTCTGCAGGTACATGCCGCCATTCTCGACGTCGACCGGGTAGGTCTTCGTTCCGAAGGTGCCGGCGTCGACATCCTTGATCGCGGCCACATACGCGGGCTCGTAGTTCCAGCGCACCGAGGTGAGCAGCTTGCTCGGGTCACTGAGGCCGGGGGTGACGTCGCCGATGTCAGCGATGTACTTCACGCCCGCCGCCGCGTCGATCGCCTGCAGGTAACCGTGCGTTGCACCATCGCCCATTCCGAACACGACATCCGCTCCAGAGGCGATGACCTGTTCGGTGGCGGTCTTGCCGCCGGCTGCGTCGGCGTACGCCGCCGGGCCGACGGAGGTGTAGAGCACCTGGATGTTCGGGTCGACGCTGAAGACGCCCTCGGCGAATCCCGACGACATGGCGAACCAGTTGGCGTTGTCGGCCGAGACCACGATTCCGACCTTCTTTGTGGTCGTCGACATCGCCGCGGCGATACCGGCGAGGTAGCCGCCCTCCTGGCCTTCGGGCTTGGCTGCCGCGATCTGGCCGGGCACGTTCTCGTCGGCGCCGGCGTCTTGAATCAGGATGGGCACCTTCTTGGCTGCCGCGGTGCTGGCGGCACCGACGTTGTACCCGGAGGCGTGGGCGACGATGAACTGCGCTCCTCCGTCGGCCACCTGGGTGAGTACCGTCTCGATGTTGTCGTAGCCCGCGTCGGGCACGACGGTGACAGCGATGCCGAGCTCTTTGGCCGCGCCGTTCGCCGCGTCGATGCCGGCCTGGTTGTAGCCGTAGTCCGACTCGTTCTCGGGGGCGACCAGCGCGAACTGGGTGACCGTGGTCGCGGCCGACGATGCTCCAGAGCTGCTTGAGTCGCTGGAACCGCGCCCCGATGAACAGGCGGCGAGGCTGAGGGCCAGTGCGCCGGAGACGGTGATGACCGTCAGGCGCCGGGCGGTGCTGCGGCGGCTGCCGCTGATGAGACTTGTCATTGCCGGGATCTTCCTCTCAAGGTGATGGGCCCCCGGGTTCAGGTGCTGTGAAGCGAAAGTTCTCTTACATTGTGCAGGGGTGACGCTACGATATGAGAATTAACAACAGATGCCAAGCATGAAATTCAGTTGTTACACGCCCGAAACACGCTCCGCCGACGATGACGAGCGAGGAGGTTGTTCCATGAAACGCCGCACCCCCATGGCACTCGTCGTCGCGCTCGCACTGGCGCTCACGGCCTGTTCCGGCTCGCCCGAACCGTCGAGCCCGCTGTCGTCTGAGGATGCCGCCGCGCTGAAGACGCTGGGTCAGGTGGCCGGTCCGACGTCGAACGTCGACCCGGCGGAGATCACCGGCACGGAGTGCTGGCTGCCGTCTGACCACCTCGTCGTCGACGAGACGGTCAGCGCCACCACCTGGCGCGTTCTGTGCCGAACGCACTACGTCGATTCGACCGGTGACCGCTACCAGGACGCGACCTGCGTCGGCGACTTCGACGCCCAGCCGATGCTCGACCACTGCTACCGCTGGGCCTACTACACGGGAACGCCCCGGTTCGAAGACGCTCCCGCCGTCGCGGCCGGATGAGCGGCCCCGTGTTACCGGCTCGTAAACTCCCGTGCCCATCCTTGACAGGCTTGTCACGATTCTCATAGCGTGATCAATCATTAACGTCTGATGATAATTTTCGAAAGCGGGAACCCATGACAGACCCGAAGGTCTACCTGCTCGACGGTGGAACGCTGGTGATCGATGAGTCCGACGTGCACTGGCACATCAACGCGGGCAACCCCGTGCGTTTTCCCGTGTACAGCGTGCTGGTCGAGCATCCTGACGCCCTGATCCTCTACGACACCGGTTTCGATCTCGACCACGTCAACGCCGTGCTGCCGTTCGAGCTGCCGCTGCAGACCCCCGAGCAGACCATCCCGGCGCAGCTCGCCGCCTGCGGCTTCAGCCCCGACGACGTCGACATCGTGGTCAACTCTCACTTTCACTTCGATCATGTCGGCGGTAACAAGCACCTCACGAAGGCGGCGACCCTGGTGCACAAAGAGGAGCTCCGCCACGCCAAGGTGCCCGAGCCGTTCGAGAGACTCGGCTACTCTGACCTGTCGTTCGACCATGCCAACGTGACGTACCGTCCTATTTCCGGCGACTACGAGATCGTTCCGGGAGTCTGGCTGTTCGAAACCCCCGGCCACACCATCGGCCACTACTCGCTGCTGGTCGAGCTTGAGAACGACCGCAGCATGCTGTTCTGCGGCGATGCCGCGTACACCCGTACGACGCTCGAGAAGGAGTGGATCGCGGGCTTTCACCTCGACCCCACGAAGTCGGTCGAGGCGATCCGCCGCCTCAACTATCTCGCGCGCACGAAAGACGCTGACATCTACCCCTCGCACGAACTCGCGTCGTTCCAGGAGTGGAAGCTCGCGCCCGACTACTACGGAGGATGAAACATGGCTGAGACACAACGCGTCGCCCTGGTCACCGGCGCTGCGCAGGGAATCGGGGCGGCGATCGCCGACGAGCTGGCCGCCGACGGGATGCTGGTGGTCGTCGCCGATGTGAACCTCGAGGGTGCCGAGGCGGTCGCCGCCCGTAACTCCGGCGTAGCGAAGCTGCTCGATGTGAGCGACCCCGAGAGGGTGCAGACCGTCGTCGACGAGATCGTGGCCGAGTTCGGGCGCATCGACGTGCTCGTCAACAATGCCGCGCTCGTGCCTCTCACGCCCTGGGCCGACATCTCGTTCGAAGAGTGGCGGAAGGTCATGTCGGTCAACCTCGACGGCATCTATCTGACGACCCACGCCGTCACCGCGGTCATGGGCAAGGCCGGCTACGGTCGCATCGTCAACATCGCCTCCAACACCTTCGTGGCCGGCACGCCGGACTGCGCCCACTATGTCGCCACCAAGGGGGCGTCGATCGGGCTGGTTCGTGGCCTCGCCGGAGAACTCGGCCCCCTGGGCATCACCATCAACGCAGTCGCTCCCGGCATCATCGCGAGCGAGGGCGTGCTGTCGGGGCCGCATGAGGCCGGGTTCGAGTTCGTGGTTCCGATGCAGGCCATCAATCGCCGTGGTCTTCCCCGTGACGTAGCGCCGGCCGTCGCCTTCCTGGCCTCCGAGAAAGCGGCCTGGATCACCGGCCAGACCCTCGTGGTCGATGCCGGCCACACGCGCAACTGAATGGCCGCCGACGTTCTCATCATCGGGGCGGGCTCTGCGGGCAGCGTTGTCGCCAACCGGCTGAGCGCCGATCCCAGCCGCCGCGTGACAGTAATCGAGGCGGGCACCCGGGTGATTGACCCCGAGATGCGCCGGCCCGAACTGTGGCCGTTCATCCACGGCCGGTCGTACGACTGGGCCTACCGCACCACACCGCAGGCTGGTCTGGCGGGGCGCTCACTCGACTGGGCGCGCGGCCGAGGCCCCGGTGGGTCGAGCCTGGTGCACGCGATGGCGCACATGCGCGGTTGCCGAGCCGACTTCGAGCGCTGGGTACAGCTGACCGGCGACGACCGCTGGTCGTGGGACTCCCTGCTACCGGCCTTCATCCGTTCAGAGAGCTTCTCGGGTGGGCGAGACGCGGTGCACGGCGACAGCGGTCCGCTCCCCGTGCTGCTTCCCGGCCCCGAGATCTCGAGCCCACTGGTGCTCGACTACCTCGCCGCCTGGGAGGCGCTCGGTGTCGCCCGCATCCCCGACCACAATCACGGCGAGATGATCGGGGCGACCCCCAACTCGCTGACCATTCGGGGCGGCGAACGGGTGACCGTCTCAGACGTCTATCTCGACCCTGTGCTCGACCGGCCCAACCTGACGCTTCTCACCGGGGTGACCGTGCACCGCTTGATACTCGACCACGGCCGGGTCACCGGTGTCGCCGTGACTCGGAACGGCCAGAGCGAAGTACTCGAGGCCGACGAGATCGTACTCTGCGGCGGATCGGTCGGCGACCCGCTGCTGCTCATGCGGTCGGGTATCGGCGACCCGGAGGTGTTGCGCGCGGCTGGTGTCGAGACCGTTGTCGAGTCGCCGCAGATCGGCACCAACCTGCACGACCATCTGCTCGGCGCCGGCAACCTGTACTCGTCGCGCAGACCGGTTCCGCCGACGAGACTGCAACTCTCGGAGTCGATGACCTACCTGTCGCGGAACGGGCTCGCCGAGACATCCGGAGTCGTCGACATGGTCGTGGGCTGCGTCGTCGGCCCGAGCGCTTCGGAGTCGCTGGCGCCCGGTGCGGCCGATGTGCACCCTGGGGAGGGTTACACGCTGCTGTTCGGCGTCACCAATCCGACGAGCCGCGGCTCGCTTCGCATCTCGGGGCCTGACATCGAGAACGAACCGGTGATCGATCCCAACTACCTCAGCACCGAGCACGATCGCAACACATTTCGGCTGGCGCTCGAACACGCCCGGCTGGTGGGGGGGTCGAAGGGTCTTGCGCACTGGCGACGCGCCGAAGTGTTGCCCGTTGGGCCGCTCTCGACCGCTTCGGAGGCGGATGCGTTCATTGCCCGCGCCGCGATCACGCACCACCACCCGGTCGGCACCCTGAGCATGGGGTGTTCCGAGGAGGCGCCCGTGACCCCAGATCTGCGACTGCGAGGAGTGGAGGGGGTGCGCGTCGTCGACGCCTCGGTGATCCCCTCCATCACGGCGGGGCCGGTGCATGCCGCCGTTCTTGCGATCGCCGAGACGTTCGCCGCGTCGTACCCGGCTTAGTCGCGCCGGAAGAGCCCCACCGTGCGGGCCTGCTCGATGATCGAGTCGGCGTAGCGGTCGAGGAACTCCTCGCGCGTGGGCTCGCCCTCGACAGCCGTCTTCAGTGCGTAGACGAAGAAGTAGTAGTGGTGCTCGCCGTGCCCGACCGGGGGCTGGGGGCCGAAGTACGAGGTGAGACCGGCGCCGTTCGCGGCGACCCGCACCCCGGGTGCGGCCAGGTCGAGCGTGGTCGTGTCGGCCGGGATGCCGTAGACCACCCAGTGCGTGAACCCTTGCGGGAGTGGAGCATCGGGGTCGTTCACGATGAGGGCGAACTCCACCGTGCCCTCCGGAGCGCCCGAGATCTCGATGGTCGGGGTGGCGTTGCCGCCGTCGGCGCTGAAGGCGACCGGAATGCGGTCGAGCGTGGCGAAGTCGGGGCTCGCGACGGCGAGCTTGTCGATGAAGAGGGCCATGTGGGGGTGTTCCTTTCGGTCAGGTGATGAGAGCGTCGGTCAGGTGATGAGAGCGCGGGCGATCTCGTCGGCGACGAGCTCGGGTTGCTCCTCGGGAATATAGTGGTCGGCTCCGGCGACCTCGACCCAGTGGTCTGCGGGCCGATCGGCGATGGCACTCTGCCAGGCGGCAGGGCTGACGAGGGCGCTCTCGCTGCCGCGGAGGTGGGTCATCGGCGCGGCGACCTCGCGGAACTCGCGGTCGTAGGGGGTGCGAAAGCCGTCGATCAGCTTCGCCATCGCCGGCGCTGACGCCCTCGGTACCCAATGGCCGTCGTCGAGCAGACGGTAGCCCCACCGGGCGCGACGCTCTATCGCACCGGGCAGGATGGCCGGGTAGCGGTCTCGAAGATAGGCCTCGATGTCGTCGGTTGAGGCGAACGGCCGAAAGCCCAGGGCGACCCGCTCCTCGAGCTGGTCGAGCACGGGCATCTCGACGTAGGGGGTGTAGTCGACGACGACTGCTCCCATGACCCGATCCGGATGCTGCGCCGCAGCGAGCCAAGCGTTTCGCCCGCCGAGAGAGTGGCCGGCCACCATGGCCTGCTGAACCCCGAGGGCGTCGAGCACCGTGATGACGTCGGTGACGAAGTCGTCACCCGAGTAGCCCTCGGCCGGTTTGTCGCTGCGCCCATGGCCGCGCTGGTCGAGAGCGATCACGGTGGCCCGCCCTTCGAGCGCGTCGCCCACCGGCTCCCAGACGGCATGGTTGGCCGTGGTGCCGTGCAGCAGCACCACGGCCGGACCGGCGCCCCGCACCCGGAACGCGATGTCGACCGGGGCGTTCCGGGTGCGGTGGAGACCATCGCCGATGCTCTCTACCGCTGGGGCGCTCGCCATCAGACGTTGGGAATGGTGGCCAGCGTCTTGCGGGCGGCGATGAGACCGGTGATGATCTCTTTGCGCTTGGCGTCGACATCGCCCTCGCCGTATTCGTACATGCCGCCGTTCGACTTGAAGCCGAGTTTGCCCGCTGCGATCTTGTCTTTGATGAACTGCGGGGTGTCGGTGCTGACGTCGAGGTCTTTGTTCAGGTAGCCCGAGACGGCCTGGTAGATGTCGAGCCCCGCCATATCGAGCAGTCTCGTCGGGCCGATCACAGAGAGCTTGTAGCCGATGCCCCACTTCACGCAGGCATCCAGACCCTCGGGCGTGACGATTCCCTCTTCGAGAAGTGCCATGCATTCGCGGAGGATCGCGTAGAGCACCCGGTTCTCCACAAAGCCGGGAATCTCCTTCTCGAGCACGGGCACGTAGTTGAAGGCCTTGACGATCTCGGTGAGCTGACCCACCAGGGCAGGATCGGTGGCGGCGCCGGGAATGATCTCGATCATCGGGATGAGGTGCGGCGGGTTCGACCAGTGCATGCCGATGAGGCGCGCGGGCACGGTCATCGACGTCGCCATGGCGCTGATCGGGATGCCGGAGGTGTTGGTGGCGATGATGACGTCATCCCCGATGCGCGCCTCGAGATCGGCGAACACCTTCTGCTTGAGCTCGAGAATCTCGGGCACGGCCTCGATGATCAGCTCGGTGTTCGTCAGGGCCTCATCGAGGTCGGTGCCGAAGCTGACAGACCCGCCGGGTGCTGAGGGTGAATCCACGGCCTCGAGCACACCCTGCACGACGCCATAGGCGGCCTCGGCGCGGGCAATCGCGTCTTCGGATATGTCGCACAGACGCACCGTGGCGCCTGCCCGCGCCAGAACGGCCGCGATGCCGGGGCCCATGGTGCCAGATCCGATGACGGTGGCGATGGAGGGAAGACTGCTCATCTGTTGCTCTCTTTCACGAAGGGGTGGGGGGAGGTCGGTGAAAACGGGGGAGGGGAGTGGTCAGATGGCCGGGGGAAGCCCGATCGGTGAGATGCCGACGCCGAAGGCGGCCTCGACGCGCTCGAGACGGCGGTTGAAGTAGGTCCAGAAATTGTGCTGGGCCTTCGGCGGGTAGATGCGGTCGAACTTCTCCTTGGTCTCCTCCGCATCGGGCTCAAGGGGGGTGAAGCCGGATGCCTTCAGGTCGACCTGGAAGCGGGCCGCCTTCTCGAGAAAGATGCCGGTCAGGGTCATTTCGGCCACCGTGCTACCGACGAAGGCCACCCCGTGGTTGGCGAGCAGCAGCGCCTGCGCGTTGCCCAGGGTCTTCGCTGCAGCGACGCCGAGCGGAACCGTCGTGATGATGTGGCTCGTCTCGGAGAACCGCGGAACGCCCTCGTAGGCGAACCACACGCCGTGGTTGTTGTATGGCTTCAACGTCTCGTCAGACGCGCCGAGCACGGTTGAGAAGTGCGGGTGCGAATGCCCGACGAAGTTGACGTCGGGGCGCGCCTTCATGATCTCGGCGTGCAGCGGCCACTCCAGGTGGCGCAGCCCCGTTCCCTCGAGCATCGTGCCGTCGAAACCGATCAGAATGAAGTCGTCGCCTTCGACCTCGCTGAGCGCCAGGTTGCCTCGCTTGAGCCAGAGACCGCGACCGAAGGGGTCTCGGAACGAGACGTGCCCCATCGACATGTCGCCGTGGCCCTCGAGTTCGAGAATGCGATGGGCCCGGGCTGCGTCGGCGAGGATGCTCGCGATGGACTGGTCTTCGTAGTACTGCGTGTGCGTGTAGGTCACTTCGGCTCCTCGTTATCCGTTCGATTCGATCACTTGCCGGCGACGACGTCGGCGACCGTCAAGCCGCCGACCCGGGCGTTGAGCCGGCCACCGGTGGCCACGGCCGCGATGACGACGATCTCGTCGGGTCGTGGCGCATCCGGCAGTGTCAGTGTGATCGCGTCGTAGTGCGAGCGCACGTACACCTCATCTTTATACGCCAGAGGCACATCGATCGACGCCCCTGTGGCCGCGACCTTCGTCGCCGACGAGATCCAGGCCTCGCCCCCACCGACCGCGGCGCGCAGCGCGTTCCCGAAGACGGTCGTGACGCAGGCGACGATGTGCTCCTGCTCGCCGTTCACGCCGACGAGCCCGCCCTTGCCGTAGCTCTCGACGGGGCGACCGCCGAGCAGGGCCACTGCCCGGGCGCCCAGCTCTCTGCCGAGGCTTTCGCTCGCATCGGTCAGCGGTGAGAGGTCTTCGACCCACCGGCCGGCGAACGGGTTCGTGAAGACCACTGCGACGGCGGCCTTCACGAGCGGCTGCTCGGGTGCCGGGCCCAGCTCGTGCACAGACTCCTGCACGAAGGAGTGCCAGGCGCGCACGCTGTAGTAGGGATCGATGTTCATGCTGCATGTACCTCGTGTCGGTGTGGGTCGGTCGGGTTGTAGAGAGCGGTTACGACGCTCTCGCCGGTGAACTGGTTGCCCTTGGCCATCTCGCGGGTGTCGGCGTACCACTGCGAACGGTCCTGGGCGATGTCGGTGTAGGGCCGCTCGAGTCGCTCCCACTCGGTGAGCGCGGCGGGCAGGTCGACGCCGGCGGCCAGTGCCTCGGTCGCGGCGACCGCGAGGGTCCAGGCATTCTGCATCGCCGTGCCGGCGCCCTGAGCGAGAGCCGGGCACATGGCGTGGGCGGAGTCGCCGATGAGCGCCACCTTTCCCTCGGTCCAGCGGTCGAGTCGGGTGGTCTGGTAGCCGTAATAGCGCCCCTGGATCTTCGCGGCGTCTTCGAGCACGGGTGCGAGCTGCGGAAAGATCGAGATCCAGAGGGCGAGGTCGATCGGCACCCGTGACCCGTCGGCATCAGCCGAGGGAGACATGAGGGCGAGGTAGAGCTCCTCGTCGTTCGCAGGAGTGTAGAGCACGCGCAGCACCCGCGGATAGAGGTTCCAGAAGTCGATCACGTTGTCCCACTCGGTCTCGGGCTCCAACGCCAGGAGTTCGGCCTTGCGGCGAGGCACCAGGAACCGGGAGATCCCATCACCCGAGCGCTGCCGAGTCATCGGAATCGAGAGGGAGTCCCGCACTGCCGAGGTCACCCCATCGGCCCCGATGACGAGGTCGGCGGTGGCGGTCTCGCCGCTGGCGAGGGTTATCGTGCCATCGGGTGCAGCCCCCGTCACCGCTGAACCGGCAATGACCTCGACGCCCGACTCCCGCGCCGCCGTCAACAGAGTCTGGTGCAGGTGCGGGCGGGTCATCGTCCGCCAGCGGATGCCATCGAGCGTCTCCTGCGACTGGATGACGTTGTTCATGCGCGTCTCGTAGGCCGGCGGGGTCATCGAACGCGACTCGAGATCCGGCTTGGCGCCGATCTTGTCGAGCACCTGCAGGCTGTTGTTCCACAGCACGATCCCGGCGCCCTCGGCCCGCAGCTCGCTGGCCTGTTCGTGCACCCGAACGCTCCATCCCATCTGGGCCAGGGCAGTGGCCGCCGTGAGACCTGCAAACCCTCCGCCCGAGATCTCGGCGACGTGTCGGCTGTCGGTCATATATGGAGTTCCTGTTCTGTTCTGGTGGTGTGGGGGTGCTGCCGGTCGTGGGCGGAGCTTCACAGCGCCGTGGCGGCTCCGAGCCTGATGACAGAGAGGCCGATGACCTCGGCGGTCGCAACGGCTACATCCCTTCCGGCCGGCCCCGCGAACTCTTCTGCGCCTTCCGCAGTGTGGTAACGCCAGCCCTCAGTCCGCCCGACTCCGACGAGAGCCGCCCGGGCCACCCGGCTGACGTTGCCGAAGTCGGTGGCGAACCCGAGGGCGGGCGGGGTGGCGTCGAAATCACGGCCGGCTGCGCGGAAGGCGTCACCGACCACGGCCGTGACGGCGGCGTCGGGTCGCACTGCGGCGATCGCCGCTGAACTCGTCCACGAGGCGGGGCCGAGCAGCTCGCGCAGCTCGCCCGCACGTTCGTCGAGTTCGAGCTCGGTCTGTGCGAATAGCAGAAAGCTGGCCTCGAACGACATGCCGGCCGCCTCTTCGACATCTCCGTCAACGGTTACCGTCTCGATGATGAGCGTCGCGGGGTCGAACGCCTCTGCGATCGCGGTCACGTTCGCAAGCGCCTGCAGCGGGGTCGAGACCACATCGCGCCGCAGTGTTCGCTGCCCGACGACCCGCGCCGTCTCCCGGCGCATCCAGAGCGACGACGGCCAGACCGTGTCGATGAACTCGGGATGCGGGTAGAGAGCGAAGTCGATGCTGTCCCAGACGCCGTGTTCGGCCGTCAGTGCCTTGCCGCTTCCCCGCCGCCTCGTCATCGGCGAGTGGATCTCGTCAGCCGGGCAGCCGACGATGACAACCGTTCCAGAGAGTTCGTCGCCAATGCGGGCCAGCGCCAGGGCTGCTCCGATCACTCCGCCGGCTTGTGGGCCATGACCGCAGGAGTGCACGGGGTCGAGCAACCCCTCGGCATCGATCGATGCGGGGGCATCGTAGACGGCGACGACTCCGACGGTACTTCCCGGGAGGCCGAAGGCGAGCTCGGCACGAAAGGCCGTCGGCATGCCTGCGATGCCGGTTGTCACGGAGTAACCGGCACCTCTGAGCTGCTCCACGAGGTACTCGGCCGTCTGCGTTTCTTCGTGAGCCAGTTCAGGATGCTCGGTGACGAAGCCGACGGCCGCCTCGATCTGAGGGGCGACCTCGGCCACGGCGTCCCGGTACGCCCGATCGGTCGAACTGCCTGCCATGTCACACTCCCGACACTTTTTCTTACCATGTGGATATTCCATTCATCATATGACACAGCTTGGCAAATCGATTCGAGTGTTGTGGAGATGTAACACGGTATTAACACAGCACCGTGCTGACGAGGAATGGTTGTCTGCGCCCCTCCGCCGGTCGTGAGCGCACGCAGCCAGCACCTGGATGACTCGAACCCTACTGAGGGGCCGGCCCATCACCGCGGTGGCGCAGAGGGTCGCGACCGAGCCGACCATGCCGGCAGCTGGTGCGCCCCGATCGAGGTCGCCAGCACGTGTTTTCAGGATCTATCGGTTATTGCAACCCCGTTAGAACAAGCCCATCCGGAGGTTGTCGGTGATGTATCGGTCGAACGGGTCGTCGAAACGCTCGGGCCACGGCCCGGTGCGATCCGCGGAATAGTGCCTTCCGTACCAGTCGCTGACGATCGCTGCTTGAGCCTCTAATCCCATCGTGGTGTAGTCGAAGTCTGCGGTCGTCGGATAGTCGTATGATGACTTCCCTTCCACGCAGGCGGAGACGCCCTTGCCGAGGTACGAAAGACCCATCTTGTCGTGATGCGCTTGGCAGGCGTGCACCAGTTCGTGCACGAAAGTCTGCCCGTACGTCTTGGGCTCCGGCCGTGACGTGTGCTGCTCACGCGGATCGGGGTAGCCAGAGCGCCCCATGTTGAGGGTGATCTTGCCGTCGAACCTGGGAAAGGTGAATGCGCGATCATCCACGCCAGACCAGTCTGTGACTCTCAGCAGCTCGCGCGGCGGCAGTGAGCCCTTGAACACGGTGTCATTCGCCCAGTCGTATTGCTCTTGCGTCACCTCCGTCTCCGCGCTGCCGGCCGTGATGAGCGCCTCCGCGCCGAGTGAAACGAGGGTTCCCAGGGGCCCGGCCATCCAGTACATATCATTGATGACCTGCGCGCCGGGCAGCAGTGATCCGGTGGCCGCCAGGCTGCCGACCTCGACGCCGACGAACACCAGGACGATCGTGCCGGCTCCCGCTGTGTAGGCGACCGCGGCCTTGATCGCCCACCCGGCAATGGTCTCCAGTACCCCGGCAATTGCGCTCTCGTATTCGGTCGCGGTCTCCAGCTTCGACCCGCGCAGCAGCTCGAGCAGGGCTGATCCGTCTGAGTCCAGTGACGGGATGAGCTCGCTCCAGTCGTCGTTGCGTGAGCCCGAGTGAAGGGTGCCGTAGACGCTGCCCGAGTGCCCAACGACGATCGTGGGGGCGTCTGGATTCGGTGAGCGAAGGAGCGCCCGCACGGCGTAGTCGTAGCTGTCAGCACCGCTGTCGTGTGCGTGACCTGACCACTGCACAGACCCATCTGGGTTGACCTGAACCGTGACCCTCCCGCCCAATGCAGCCGCGCCGCCAGACCGAATCGATCCGGTAGCGACCACGGGTGCCGGGGTACCGGGCGGATCCGGCGGCCAGACGATCTGCCCATTCTCGAATAACTGCTCGGCGCCCGGTTTGCCGACTCGATCGTTCGGCGGCCCCACCGGGTAACCGAGTTCACCCGTCTCGCGACCGCGCCGCGTCCATTCAGCCTGGATATCGCCGCTGACCTCCCACGCGCCGGAATCGTCTGTCCAGTACAGCAGCGGGCCGGCCTTGCTCGTGCCGTCGGCCTGCAGTGTCGCAAGCTGAGCGCGCTGGCCGCGCCCATCTGGGAGGACTTCCTGATCGGCCATGGGGTTAGCCGTACCGGTCGAAGCCGAGTTCAGCCCAACGGTCTGAGATCTGGCCGTTGAGCATCGCCGCCCCGACTGCGGGATGCGAGCACATCCACCCGTGCTGAAATTCCTGGCGCGAGCCCAGGCCGTCGATGGTGGTACCAGCAGTGTCGACCGGTAACCCGACCGGGCTCGACTCCTCACCGGATGTCGACCAGTGCTGCCAGATGGCGCCGTCGATCTCGGATGCGCGACCGTCGGTGGTGGCGCACAGGGCTAACTCGTCTACCGGCTTGCCGGTCGGATCCAGTGCGCGGAGGAGTGCAACGGAACCGGTGCCGTCGGTCACCGACCGCTGATCCTCAACGGGGAACGCCGTGTACTGGAATCTGGTTCTCTCCAGCCAGCGAGCACTGATCGTGCCGAACAGCGCATGGGCACCGAACTGTTCCTGCCAACCGATGGATCCTCCTCGAAATCTCTGCAGCACCCCACCGAAGCCAGCATCTTCCGGCGGGGAATCGGCTGCACCGAGCGCTCCTGCCTCGCCCCCGAGTTCCTGCCATTTCGCGGCGATCGCATCTGCTCCCAGAACATTCACGGCAGGTGTCGTCATCGCAGTTCCTTACTCCCATAGCAGGCTGAGAACCTCATCGTGGCACGAGCGACACGACCGCGACAAGGGAATTGAGCAAGCGTCGGGAGGTTCGCTCAACGCCGCCACCTGAATGGCTCAGACGGTGTTGTCGCCAAGCCCTTCGCCGGCGAGTATCGTGCGCAGTCGGGTGAGCAGCCTGACGTCAGCCGACCACCAGCCAATCCGACGAACGGAGGATCTAGTGGCTGGGTATTTTCATGCGGGTGAGGTCTTCCGACAGCTGCCAGGTGCGTCGGGCTTGGTCGGTGCTGCGCAAGCGCGAGTAGAGCTTCTGCTCGGCGGGTGGGCCGCCGAGATGCCCAGGTCCGCGCGGGCCGTAGAACGCGGCGCCCTTCGCGTCTGGTGAGGTGGCCGCGTAGAGGGCGGGAAGCTTCGCGCTGTCTACTGTTCCGAGCAGTATGCCGCGCTCGGAGAGGGCCCGGATGATTCTTCGACCTGACGCGTCGCGGGCCCGACCGAGCTCGGGTCGAGCGGCGAGGAGGTTGGTCGGGGCGACGCCGGGGTGTGCGATATTGCTGACGATCCCCCATCCATTGGCCTCGCTGCGCCGCTCGAGTTCCAGCGCGAACAGCCCGAGCGCGATCTTGGATTGGCTGTACGCTTTCATGCCGTCGTACGAGCGTTCCCAGTTCAGGTCGTCCCAGTTGATCGCGCCGCTGTTCGCGGCGACGCTCAGCTGCGACGTGACGCGCGCGCGGCCGGCCAGGAGCAACGGCATCAGCTGACTGACCAGCGCGAAGTGGCCGAGATGGTTGGTGCCGAACTGAAGCTCGAACCCATCAGCCGTCGTCTGCCGGGCTGGTGGTGTCATCACGCCGGCGTTGTTGATGAGGATGTGGATCGCATCGCCCTCAGCGCGAAGGGCAGAACCGAGTGCTGCGATGGAGTCGAGAGAGGAAAGGTCGAGCTCTCGCAGTGAGACGTCTGCGTCGGGGGTGCTCTGCCGAATCACCGCGGCGGCGGCCTCTCCCTTGCTTCCGTTCCGAACGGGAAGAATGACGCTCGCGCCGGCCGCGGCGAGCCGCGCGGCCAGACTGACGCCCATCCCGTCGCTGGCTCCGGTGACGAGTGCGCGTCTCCCCGTCAGGTCGGGAACGCTGAGATCGATCGGGTTGCGTGGCATGTGCACGTCCTCTGCATATGGATGGTGGGTTGTCACTCCACTGTCGCGGAGAGCGTCGGTCTTATTCAGGGCTGCCTGATCCCCCGATAACGCGTACCCCGATCACGCGTACCCCGATCACGCGAGACACAGTCGGGGCGGCTGGGAGGAGGAGGGGAGGAGGATGGGATTGGCAGGCCGTGGCTGACCCGGGATCCTTTCGAGTAAGAATGGAACAGAACCAGGAGGCCGCATGGTGATCGACCGAATCGGATTGGCGCAGTTTCTCCGCCGCCGACGCGAAGCGATACAGCCCGAAGATGTCGGCCTGCCACGCGGTCAGCGTCGCAGAACCAGCGGGCTTCGGCGTGAAGAAGTAGCGGCGCTGTGCAACATGTCGACCGACTACTACTCGCGTATCGAGCGGATGCGCGGGCCGCAACCGTCAGAGCAGATGATCACCTCGATCGCGCAAGGCCTCCACCTCTCACTCGACGAGCGCGACCATCTGTTTCGGCTTGCCGGTCAGCGACCGCCACCGCGCGGGGCTGACAGTGACTACATCAGCCCTGGAATGCTTCGCATCTTCGATCGTCTGCAAGACACCCCCGCAGAGATCGTCACCGAGCTCGGCGAAACCCTCCGGCAGACTCCGCTTGGCGTGGCCCTCACGGGCGACCTCTCCGTCTACCGTGGCCCAGAGCGAAGTATCGGCTACCGATGGTTCACGATGCCGCAGACCCGTGAGCTGTACTCACCGGATGATCATCCCTTCCTCACGCGTCTCTGGGTCTCCGGACTGCGCAGCGTCGCGACGCTGCGAGGCCCGGGTTCCCGGGCAGCCCAGCTCGCTGACACGCTCCTCACGCGAAGCGCGGAGTTTCGGCAGACCTGGGAACGTCACGAGGTCGGGATCCGCCCGAACGAGGTCAAGCGCTTCGTGCACCCCGAGCTCGGCACCCTCGAGCTGACCTGCCAATCCCTGACCGAACCGAACCAGTCGCACTCCCTCCTCGTCTACACGGCAGTACCCGGAAGCGAGAGCTACGAGAAACTCCAACTCCTCTCAGTCATAGGAGCGCGGCCCCGGATGACCGTGACGGGTATCGCGTAGCACCCCTCGTAACCCAGGGTGACCCACAGCGAATCCCTCCCGAAGAGGTCTCCGTCACCCTGGACGGTTGTGAGTCGATCGGCGACCCCTGAGCATCAGCCTCGTCACGGTTGAGCCCCCTCGATGAGCGCGGCGATTTCGTTTGCTGAAAGACCCGAGTTGATGACGACGATGCCGGGGCGCTCCGGATGCCCGGGCGCCGGTGCGGCACCCCGCGGCCCGGAGTCTGCCATCGATTCGGCGACCTCATCGAGCAGTTCGGCGAACAGGCCGCGAGGATCTTCAGTGGCAGGCGACTGCACCCAACGATCGAGCACCTGGGTGAGCGCAGCGAGAAGTGCGGCCGCCACGATCTGCGCGAAGATCGCACTACGCTGCCCGAGGTGCTGGCGGCTGAGGTACGCGCCGAGCAGCTGTTGGTATTCGCGCATCCAGAGCACCTCGCGGTCGTGGAGGGCGCGGTTTGCGCGCACCACCGCGGCGCGGCGGATCACGAAGTCGGTGTCGAGCAGGTGCCCCTCGATCACAGAGGTCAGCGCGCCCCCCGCGACCCGGATGGGTTCGCCTGTAGAGACCTGCAGCCGCTCCTCGACCGCGAGCAGGTAGCCCGCATGATCGGAGAACAGCACGTCTTCGCGCACAGGAAAGTACCGGAAGAACGTACGACGACTGATTCCGGCGGCCAGCGCGATGTCTTCGGCCGTAGTGGCCTCGAAGGTCTTCGTTTCGAACAGGTCGAGCGCTGCCGCGCGCAACGGAGCGTAGATGTGGGCGCTCTGGGCGGCCGTCAGACGCGGGGCGGCGCGGCTCGTGGTGTCTTCGCTCATAGTGCGCTTTCTGTGCGGGCCGCGTCGAAGGAGTTGCGACGACATGGCACTGAGTGACAGGATACTGGCACCGGATGCAAAACTGAAGCCGCCCGCAGGCGGGTCTCGGCATCCGATGCATCTGTGACCTGAGTTTCAATGAGGAGATCTCTGTGGCTGACGATTCGAGCACCTCCATCGAGCTGCACGATATTCCGGTGTTCGACAATCTGCTGACCGAGACGCGAACGTTCCCTCCGTCGGAGGAGTTCGCTGCGCGGGCGAATGTGACGGCCGAGGCGTACGGCCGTGCATCCGCAGACCCTGACGGGTTCTGGCGTGAGCAGGCGTTGCGGCTCGACTGGGCGAAGCCGTTCACGGAGGTGCTCGACTGGTCAGACCCGCCGAACGCGCGCTGGTTCGCCGACGGCAGGCTCAATGTCGCGTACAACTGCGTCGACCGGCATGTCGAGTCGGGGCACGGCGACCAGGTCGCCCTGCACTGGGTCGGCGAGCCCGGCGACACCCGCGATATCACCTATGCCATGTTGAAAGACGAGGTCTCGCAGGCCGCGAACGCGCTGGTCGCGCTCGGCCTGGTCGCGGGTGACCGAGTGGTCATTCAGCTGCCGATGATTCCTGAGGCCGTGATCTCGATGCTGGCCTGCGCCCGCCTCGGCGTGGTGCACAGCGTGGTCTTCGGCGGGTTCTCGCCGGCCGCGCTCCGGGCCCGGGTCGACGACGCGCAGGCCCGGGTCGTGATCACGTCTGACGGCCAGTACCGCCGCGGTGTCGGGGCTCCCATGAAAGCCAACGTCGATGAGGCGCTCGAGGGCGCGGAGACGGTCGAGCATGTGCTCGTGGTGCGCCGGGTCGGAGATGGCGTCGATATGAAGGCGGGGCGCGACCTCTGGTGGCACGAGGCCGTGGGCGGTGCGTCGACCGAGCACACGCCCGAAGCGTTCGGGGCCGAGCATCCGCTGTTCATCTTGTACACCTCGGGCACGACCGGCAAGCCGAAGGGCATACTGCACACGTCGGGCGGGTACCTGACCCAGGCCGCCTACACCCACGACGCCGTGTTCGACCTCAAGCCCGACACCGACGTGTACTGGTGCGGCGCCGACGTCGGCTGGATCACCGGGCACAGCTACATCGTCTACGGCCCGCTCGCGAACCGGGTCACGCAGGTGATGTATGAGGGCACGCCGAACACGCCGCACGAGGGCCGGCACTTCGAGATCATCGAGCGCTACGGCGTTACGATCTACTACATCGCGCCGACGCTGATCCGCACGTTCATGAAGTGGGGCCACCACGTGCCCGCGTCATACGACCTGTCGTCGATCCGGGTGCTCGGCAGTGTCGGCGAACCCATCAACCCCGAGGCGTGGATGTGGTACCGCACCAACATCGGTGGCGGGCACGCGCCCATCGTCGACACCTGGTGGCAGACCGAGACCGGCGCTCTGATGGTGGCACCGCTGCCCGGTGTCACCGCCACGAAACCCGGCTCGGCGCAGCGCGCCCTGCCCGGCATATCGGTGCAGATCGTCGACGAGAACGGCGTGCGCGTGCAGCCCGGCGAGGGGGGTTACCTCGTGGTCGACAAACCGTGGCCGTCGATGACCCGCGGCATCTGGGGCGACTCCGACCGCGCCCGCGAGGTGTACTGGGAGAAGTTCGCCGAACAGGGCTACTACTTCGCCGGCGACGGCGCCAAATACGACGCCGACGGCGACATCTGGATGCTCGGCCGGGTCGACGACGTCATGAACATCTCCGGGCACCGCATCTCGACCATGGAGGTCGAATCCGCGCTGGTGTCTCACCTCGCGGTCGCCGAGGCGGCCGTCGTGGGCGCTGCGGACGAGACCACTGGTCAGGCCATCGTCGCCTTCGTCATCCTGCGCGGCTCGAGCGAGAAACTCGGCCTCAGCCACGACGAGATCGTCGCCGCCCTCGCGAAGCACGTCGCCACCGAGATCGGGCCCATCGCCCGGCCCAAGCGCATCCTCGTCGTACCAGAGCTGCCCAAGACCCGCTCGGGAAAGATCATGCGCCGCCTGCTGCGCGACGTCGCCGAGAACCGCACCGTCGGAGACACCGCCACCCTCGCCGACACCACCGCCATGCGCGTCATCACCGAAAGCCTGCGCGCGGGCTCCTGAGCGGACTACGAGTCGAGTCCGCCATTCGGCTGGGAAGGTCCGGCAAAACCATACGCACGGCGGTAGTGACCAAATGATGCCCGCTGCCAGTCTTGAACCTACGGGGATCTCATCGAGGAGAGCCAAGGTGAGCCCGTAGAGAGAGAGGCTCCACCGTATGGCACCCGAAGAGCGGCATGTTCTCATCACCGGTGCGGGCATGTTGGGAGCGCACTCAGCGAAGGTCTTTCTCGACCAGGGCTGGCGCGTCACGCTTGTCGATCGAGCCCTGCAGCACGGCTATCTGCACGACATCCTGGGTGACCCCGATCGCCTGACAACGGTGCAGGTCGATCTCAGCGACGAGGTTGCGACCGAGGAGGCGCTCGACGGTCTGCGCGTGAACGTCGTGGTGAACACTGCCGCGTTGGTGGCTGCGCGAGCGCAGGAAGACCCGATCCTCACCGTCGATGTCAATGTGAAGATGCCCGTGTGGCTCGGGCAGTGGGCGCTCAGGGCCGGCGCCGAACGGCTGGTCGGAATCAGCAGCTGGGGAATCTACGCGCCAGATCAGGGGAGCCGGCTCACGGAGAACTCCGCCATCATGTCTCCTCACGTCTCTCATTACGGTGCGTCGAAGGCTGCGATGGAGCAGGTGCTGGGTGCCCTGGCCGTCGACTCCGGCCTGCACATCGTTGTCATACGCCCCACCATCATCTACGGCTACGGGCCCAACCTCGGCGGTGGAATTGCGAGCGCGATCGTTGAAGACCTCGTTCTCAGCGCAGTCCGCGGTGAGAACGTTCTGATTCCTTCGAATATGACCTCGCAGTCCGAGTACGTCTACGTCGGTGACGTCGCCCGAGCCGTGTTCGGTGCGGCGACGTATGACGGGCACGAGGTCTTCGAGGTCTTCAACATCGGGTCGCAGGAGACGACGTCTACCGGGCAATTCGCTGCAGCGCTACGCGCCCGGTTTCCTGCCGCGAACATCAGCGAGGCTCCGCGGGACGACTCCATGTTCGGTCCTCCCCGCCAGGAGTGGGCGACAGACCTCACGAAGACACTTCAGCAATTGCATATCCCGGCACCTCTCACGATGACGGAGGGCCTGGCACAGTTCGAGAGCGACCTGCGTCGCGCAACCCATGTCGACCAGGTCGCGGCGATGACATGGAAGTAGTGCCTGCCGACTGAAGCGCTGGTCTCAGCACTCATCCACCAAACCTCAGCGAACAGCTACACCCACAGACGAAGGAGTCAAATTGAAATATGTGATTGGAATCGATGTCGGCGGCACGTTCACCGACGCAGTGGCAGCCGACGATTCCGGCCGGATCACGGGTGCGAAGACTCCCTCCACTCCGCAGGACTACTCGATCGGCGTGCTCGCCGCAATCAGTGAACTGGCTAGCCAGTTGGGGATGGATGAGCGCACCCTGCTCGAGTCGACCGAATACATCGCCCACGGCACCACTGCGAGCATCAACGCTCTCGTCACAGGAAACGTCGAACCGGTCGGTTTCATCACGACCCGGGGTCACGGCGACTCCATCGAAATCATGAACATCGAAGGTCGATACCTCGGCCTCACAGCGCAGGCGATCCAAGACTCCATCAACCTTCACAAGCCGGCCCCGCTGGTTCCGAGGGGCCGCGTCATCGAGGTCACCGAGAGGATGGACCAGAGCGGAAACATCGTCGTTCCGCTCAACGAGGCTGAAGTGCGAGAGGCCGTCACTCGGCTGCTCGATCAAGGCGTGCATGCCATCGCCGTGTCGTTCCTCTGGTCTTTCCAGAACCCTGCTCATGAGCAGCGCGTGGCGGAGATCATCGCAGAGATGTCGCCAGAGACCTTCGTGGCGGTGTCGAGCTTCGTTTCACCCCGCATCCGTGAGTTCTCGCGAAGCTCGACCACGATCATGAGCGCACAGCTGGGCCCGGCTTTGCGCAGGTACCTGCGACCGCTTGTCGCGGAGCTCAAGCAACGCGGGCTCGCCGGGCCCCTGCTCATCATGCAGAGCTCTGGTGGCACCATCTCTGCCGACGAGGCGCCCGCGTCGGCCATCACGACGGTCGGCTCCGTTCTCAGCGGTGGAGTCGTCGGCGCGACCCGGCTCGCAAGCCAGTTGGGCCATTCGAACGTTGTGACCGCCGACGTCGGTGGAACCACCTTTCTCGTCGGCATGGTCGTCGACGGCGAGCCAGTGCGGTCGTCGTCGACGATCATCAACCAACACCCCATCAACGTGCCGACGATCAAAGTCGATGCCATCGGTTCCGGGGGCGGGGCCATTGCCTGGATCGATCAGGGGGGCAACCTGCGCGTCGGGCCCAAGAGTGCGGCCGCGGAGCCCGGGCCGGCGGCGTACGGCCTGGGCGGAACCGAACCCACCGTCACCGACGCTGACGTGGTTCTGGGAATCATCGATCCCGACTACTTCCTCGGCGGAAAGCGACAACTACGGCTCGACCTCGCCGAGGCAGCGCTGCTCGAGAAGATCGGTCGCCCGCTGGGCCTGACCGCTCGAGAGGCAGCTGCGGCAGTCTACGAGGTGCAGAATGCGCAGACCGCCGACCTCGCCCGGAAGGTGGTGGTCGAATCCGGCTACGACCCCCGTGGGTTCGTCATGTACGCCTTTGGCGGAGCCGGTCCCATTCACGCCGCCGCCATTGCTACAGAGTTGAAGGCGAGCGAGCTGGTCGTTCCCCTCGGGGCGGCGGCATCCGGATTCTCGGCATTCGGGCTCGCTGCGTCTGACGTGAGCGTCAGCACAGAGACTTCTGACCCCGCACCGTTCCCGTTGAACCCCGCAGACGTACAACGCAACTTCGACCGCCTCACCGCCCAGGTGAAGGATTCGCTCGACCGACAGGGAGTCGACTACAGCTCCGTGAGCATCTACCGCGAGTTCGACGCCCGCTACACCGGCCAGATGTTCGAGGTGACCGCCGATGCGCCGAGCGATGAGGCCATCGACGAAGACACCGTCGCCGCGATGGGCGAGACCTTCGACAAGCGCTACAGCGAGTTGTTCGGCGCAGGCTCTGCGTTCGCCGACGCGGGCCGACAGATCATCTCGTATCGGGTGCGGGGCGTGGGTGAGCTGCCCTTCCGGCCCGTACTGCCGGCACACGAACAGACCGCCGGTTCAGACGCATCCGCCGCCATCAAGGGGTTCCGCGACGTGCACCTCCAGCACGAGCGCGGGTTCGAAAAGACGGCCATCTACGACTACGCGTTGCTGCGCAGCGGCCACCGATTCGAAGGGCCCGCGATCATCGAGGTCGCCACCACCACCGTCACCATTCCAGCCGACCGCGAAGCGTATGTCGATGAGTACGGAAACATCCGAGTAGACCTGTCAGAAAGGCACAGCAAATGAGCGGCGCAACGACTTCCATGCCATTCGTCGGCCCCGATAAGTTCTCGAGTCGGCCCCTGCCGATGAGCGAACTGAGGGCCCGCATCTCGCCCAAACTCGCACTTCATTCTCTTCCCGCCGACCAGCCGGATGTCGACCCGCTGACCTACGAGGTGATTCGGCACCGCATGTGGTCGATCACCGAAGAAATGGGCGAGACGCTCAAGAAGATGTCGGGCTCGCACGCCGTCACCGAAGCCAACGATCTCGATATCGCGATCTGCGACGAATTCGGTCAGGAGGTACAGGTCGGGCTCTACAACACGGGCCTGATCGCCTCGATGGACCTCGCCATCTACTGGATCCTGCAGCATCGAAGCGACAGCCCCGGCATTCACGAGGGAGACATGTTCCTGAGCAACGATCCGTGGGTGGGAGGGGGGCTCCACCAGAACGACACCGCCCTGATCGCGCCGATCTTCTGGGAAGGAGAGCTCTTCGCCTGGACGAGCGCGGTCTGTCACCTCGTCGATGTCGGCGGCGCCAAACCCGGTTCATCCGACCTCGAAGCAACCGATGTGTTCACCGAGGCCGTACCGACGCCACCGATCGCCATCGTGCGCGGAGGCGAAATACAGGCCGACATCTTCGACTCGTTCCTCCGGCGCTCGCGGCTGCCGCACCACGTCGAGCTCGATCTCCGCTCGCAGATCGGCTCCAATCAGCTCGGGCAGCGTCGTCTGACCGAGCTCCTGCAGAAGTACGGCGCCACGACGGTGAAGACCGTCATGAAGCAGATGATGAACGACGCCGAGCGGCGGCTTCGCAACCGACTCATCAGCATTCCCGATGGGTCGTGGAGCTCGGTCAGCTATCTGGAGCAGTCCGGCATCGGTGACCGAAACCTGCACAAGCTCGCGGTCACCCTGACCAAACAGAACGACCACATGACCTTCGACTTCACGGGCACAGACCCGCAGAGCGGCATGATCAACTGCCCATATTCGGGCATGCGGGCCGGAGTGCTGATGTCGGTTCTGCCGTTGCTGGCTGGCGACATTCCGTGGTCGGCCGGCGGCTTGATGAGGTGCTTCGACATCGTCACCGAGGAAGGCACCATCAACAACGCGACCTTCCCCGCGGCCGTCGGCTGGGGCCCCATCACGACCGGCCTCGCGACCATGAACGTGGTCTCCGAAACACTGGGACGGATGCTCGACACCTCCGTCGACCTGAAGGAGCGTGTACAGGCCTGCTGCACCAGCTCCTACGACGTCGTGACCCTGGCGGGCGTCGACCGCCAGGGCGCGCCCAACGTCAACATCATGTTCACCCCGATGGCAGGAGGATTCGGCGCACGTCCCTACGAAGACGGAGCCGACACGGCCGGATCGCTGAACATTCCCATGGGGCGCGCCCCCGACGTCGAGATGCAGGAGCTGGCGGGCCCCTACCTCTTTCTGTGGCGCCGGGAGGAGATGGACTCCGGCGGAGCAGGCAGATTCCGAGGCGGCATGTCTGCCTCGACCTGTCTGATCCCCTACGAGACGCCGAGTCCTCTCTTCGGCGCATTCTCGTCGAACGGGAAAGCCCGTGCGGAGGTCAACGGCCTGGCCGGCGCCTACCCGGGTGGCCCGGGGCTGGATGTCATCGTTCGGGGCGCGAACGTGCCGGCGATGTTCGCGGCAGGAACGATCCCGACCAGCCTCGACGAGCTCGGGGGCCACGCCGAGGTCGTGCCCAACCGCCTGGAGACCCTCATCAACCTCGTCGATGCGGTCTACATCCAGCCGACCGGCGGGGCAGGATACGGCGACCCACTGCTCAGAGCACCCGCCGACGTAGCCCGAGACGTTGCGAACGGCAGAGTGAGCGCCAGCGCCGGCACAGACGTCTACGGCGTCGTGTTGTCTCGCAGCGGAGAGGTCGATGCGCTCGGAACCGAGAACACGCGTTCAGATCTGCGCGCACAGCGCATCGGAGGAACCCCACGGGGCATCGGCGACCGCCGCCCGGGGGAGGGCGAAAGGGCCATCGACGAGAACCTCGTGCTGGTCGCGGGCGATTCTTCGCCAGTTGTGCGCTGCCAGCATTGCGGTCAAGACATAGGGCCCGATGGCTCGGACCTCATCATAGGCGTCACTACGCGCGACTCGCAGCTCCCGGCGGCCATCCCCGGAATGTTCGCAAGCCCCTCTGACTACGTCGACCGCGATCTCGTCTTGCGTTCCTACTTCTGCCCGGGATGCGCAACGCAGCTCCGTGCAGAGATAGTGCCTGCAAACGAGACACCGACCATGAGATAAACCGCAGTCACCATCACACAGAGAAGGAAGACAATGAAGTTTCCCGCACGACGACTAGGCGCTGCCGCACTCGGCCTCGTCATGATGACCGCACTCGCAGCCTGCTCATCCGGTACGCCCGGCTCTTCGCCCGGCGCTACCTCCAACTCGGCAGCGTCTGGCGCCCAGGCCGCGGCCCAGGCAGACGTCGCCGCGTTCACTGCCGATCAGCCCCCCGTGACCGTCTCGGCTCTGCCATCAAAACCCAACGCCGCTCTCACCATCGCGATCTCCACCTGCGCCCTCCCGGTGTGCCACACCACCACCGACGCCGCGGTGGAGGCGGCAAAAGCACTCGGCTGGACAGTGCGGCAATACGAGTCTGAGATGACGCCAGAGGCCTACGTCGCCGTGTGGGACCAGATCATGCAGGATCCACCCGACCTGATCGCCTACACGCCAGTCGTTCCCGACGCTGCCATCGCAAACCAGCTGAAGGCAGCCGCCGCGCTGAAGATCCCCGTCGTATCGATTGCTCCGGCCGGCGATCGCCCTGACAAGAACGGCCCTGTCTACGCCGCCTACGCCAGCCAGCCGACCTTCGTGCAGAGCGGAACCCTGATGGGTGAGACCGTCGTGGCGGATGGCGGCACCGGCGCAGACACGGTCTTCGTCTGGGATTCTGCCCTGTCGACGATCTGGGACCCGCTGATCCAGGGATTCAAGAACGCGATCTCCGAGACAGGCTCACAACCCGATGTGCTGGATGCTCCGACGAGCGGAATCGGCACAGACGTTCCGGGACAGGTGGTGAGTTACCTGCAGAGCCACCCGAACGTGAAGTACGTCGCTTTCGCCTTGGGCGATTACACGGCCGGTGTTCCAGAAGCGCTCGCAGCCGCGGGCCTCTCAGATCAGGTGAAGATCGTCAGCCTGTCTCCCCAGGCCGCGAACCTCGCCAACATCAAGAGCGGAAAGGAATTCGCGTCGGTCGCGCAGGAGAACACGGCCGCCGGCTGGCGCGCGATCGACGGGCTGGCGCGCCTCTCGCTCGGAGAGACTCCCGACGACGAGTGGTTCGAGCCGGCGGGATGGCACCAGATCTTCACGAAGGACAACGTGACCGAGACGACCACTGTGCCGACTACGCCGGGCACACCTGACTCCTTCCTCAGCGCCTGGGGCGTCACGAAATGAGTCACGGCCGAGCAGCGCTTGCCGATGAGGTTCCGGCGCCGCCTCGTGCGGCGGCGCTCGAGATTCGATCACTCAGCAAGACCTTTGCGGGAGGTCGTGGCCTGATCGATGTAGATCTCGAGATACGTCAAGGTACGGTGCATGCGCTGCTCGGCCAGAATGGTTCGGGAAAATCGACGCTGATCAAGGTGCTGGCCGGGGTCTACCAGCCAGACCCCGGGGCAACGGCCTCCGTGCGAGGCGAGCCGTTCGAGCTCGGGTCGCCGAGTGCTGCCGCAGACCTGGGCATCCGTTTCATCCACCAGGATCTTGGACTCCTGCCGGCCCTGGATGTGACCGACAACCTCCGACTGGGCCGACGATACTCATCCAAGTGGTGGCTTTCAGACCGCAGAGAAAGGCGACTCGCGAGCGAACTGCTGCGGGGATTGGGAATCGACATCGACACGTCGGTGCCCCTGGGTGAGCTGTCGCAGGCACGACAGACGATGGTGGCCATCGCACGCGCACTCAGCGACAACGATCGTTCTGGTCGTCTGATAGTGCTCGACGAACCAACCGCGTCGCTGCAGAGCGAGGAGGTCGACTTTCTCTTCGAGCTGGTCCGTCGACTCAGAGACAGCGGCAACAGCGTGCTCTACGTGACGCACCGTCTTGAAGAGGTGTTCGAGATCGCGGATGACGTGACCGTGCTTCGCGATGGACGCCGGGTAGCCAGCAGGGCGGTCGATGGACTCGACCACTCGTCTCTCGTCGAACTCATCATCGGACGCCCTCTGGAGGCCTTCTATCCGGAGAGCCCTGAACCCGGCACCGAAGTCGTACTGCGGGTCAGAGACGTGTCGGGCATGACGGTGGATCGTGTCAGCTTCGACGTTCACAAAGGGGAGCTTCTCGGCATAGCGGGCCTGCTCGGGTCTGGATACGAAGAACTGTTGTTTCTCCTTTCTGGCGGAGAGGCGAGAGAGGCCGGTGTGGTCGAGATCGGCGGGCGCGAGATCCCCGCGGGTGATCCGCGCGCTGCGATCAGTGCCGGTCTGACCTTCGCCCCCGCTGATCGCAAGCGTTTGAGCGCCATTCCGTCGTGGAGCCTCCGCGAGAACATCACGCTCCCCGCTCTCGCGCCGCTGCGGAATCTCTGGCTCAGCGACCGAGCCGAAGGCAAAGACGCGGCGACGTGGCTGGATCGCGTCAAGGTCAGATTCGCGCCATCCACTCAGTTCTCGACACTCAGCGGCGGCAACCAACAGCGCGTCGTGCTGGCGCGCTGGCTGCGATCCAATGCCGCAGTCATGCTTCTTCAAGAACCGACCAACGGGGTAGACACCGGGGCGAAGCAAGCCATCTACTCGGCCCTCGACGAAGCCCTGGCGGCCGGCACCGCAGTCGTGATCTCGTCGTCTGACGCCGAGGAACTGTGCAACATCTGTGATCGCGTGCTGGTCATGAACGGCGGCCGTATCGGTGCCGTGCTGGAGGGGGCGGGCCTGACGGTCGACCGTCTTCTCGTGGCGTGCATGAGCAACACCCCAGACGAGAGGAAAACGGCATGAGCACCACAGAAACCCAGGTCGAATCGGTCAGCCCGGCGAGCGCACCGCCGCGGGAGAGGCCTCGTCGGCGCGTCAGACTCGGCTTCAATCGCTTCAGCGGCCTCTACATCTGGGCCGCCATCATCATCGTTTTCGCCGTATGGGTGCCCAACGTCTTCTTGACCAGCCAGACGCTCGCAAGCCTCTTCTCGGATGAGGCGGTGACCGCGATTCTGGCCGTGGGACTGCTGTTCACCCTCGCAGCAGGCGGCTTCGACCTGTCTATCGGCCAGAACCTCGGTCTGAGTGCGATCGTCGTTGCCACTCTCTCCACCGTCGGCGGATGGGACCCGTGGAGCTCGGCCCTCGCGGCGATTCTGATCAGCACGGCCATCGGGCTGCTGAACGGTGTGCTCGTGGCACTGGTCGGCATCAACAGCCTCATCGCAACGCTTGGCACTACGTCTATCCTTCTCGCTCTGTCGCAGATCGTGTCGGATCACAAATTCCGCGGCCCGATTCCTGCCGAGCTGGGGGCGGTGACGGCCTGGCAGCCCTTCGGGATCCCCGGGATCGCGATCTACGCGATCCTGCTGGCCTTCGTAGCGTGGTATGTGCTCGAGCACACCCCGTTCGGCCGCAAGATGTACGCCACGGGTGCGGGACCGGATGCGGCCTTTCTCGCCGGTGTGCGCACATCTCGGTACCTCCTTCTCTCGTTCGTCCTGTCTGGACTCGCTGCCGGTATCGCGGGAGTGCTGCTGACCGCGAAGATCGGCAGCATCGGGCCGACCATCGGCCCGGCCTACCTCCTGCCGTGCTTCGCAGCCTGCTTTCTCGGCACAACGCAACTCAAGCCCGGGCGGTTCAACGTGTGGGGCACGTTGATCGCAATCGGCCTGCTCGCTACTGGGGTGAAGGGCCTGCAGCTGGTCGGTGGCCAACAGTGGATCACTGACGCCTTCAATGGGGTCGCACTGCTGGGTGCCGTCTCCATCGCCGTCGTCGCCGCGCGACGGGCGGCCGCTGGGCGTCGAAGGAAAAGCACGCGGGCGCAGTAGACCGTGTCGCAGACAGAGAAATCAGAAGGCTGAAAAAGCAATCGGGGGCACGGTACATTTAGCGGCGAAGGAGGCACATGCAAGAGTTTGGACGTCTGCGCGATCTTGACGCGTCTGCGGCCGACGCCTTCCGCGTCATCCGATACTTCGACTCTCTCGTTGCCAACAGAGCCGGTCTCGACGCGCTGCTTCGCGCGGGAGCCGCCCTGACAGAGAGCGTGGTCGGCTTCGCCGACTCCGAACGGCATCTGCGTCTGCGCGTCTCCCCTGAAGGTCGAGCTGCCTCTGAAGGCCGTGCTGCCCCTGAAGGCCGGGCTGCCTCTGACGTCGAGACCTATGAGGAGTGGCCGACGGTCGAACTGGGCATGGATGCGACGGCGAAGGTGTGGATCGAAAGGCGAGACACGCCTGGCGCGCTCGATGCGATCGTGCTCGAACGTATGGCCGCGGGCGTGAGAATCGCGCTCGATCGCACCCGGCACTCAGAGACGCACGACCCGGCGAGCGTCGATGTTCTCCTCGACTCGGCAACCAGCGAGGTCGACCGCAATGTGGCCGCTCGTCGCCTGGTACTCGAGGGCGAGCAGCGCCTCCAGGTTCTGGCGACACTCGACCACGTGCGGCCCGCCCTCCCGGTCACCGCGGCTCCGCTCCTGAGTCGCACCACCCAGATCGGGCGGGTGACCGCGGTCATCCTCGCGCGCGGTGAAACGGAGATCCCCGCGGAACTGGCTTCGCTCAGGCAGGGGATCGGGCCGGCAGGAGGCGTTCTCGATCTTCCCGAGTCGTGGAGAAGGGCCGTGCTCGCACTCCGATTGACGGGGGAGGGTACGCCAACCCAGCCCGGTCCGCGCCGTGTCCGATACGACGACGTCGGCGTGATCGCTGACGCGGTGGAGGCCATGGGTGCCGGTGCCGCCAACGCAGCGGATGTCATCCGTCTGATCGAGATGGAACGCGTCGCCCCGCGAAGCCTGGAATTTTTGGAGGCGATAGCTGCGACAGACAGCCTCCGCCAGGCAGCAGAGCGCGTTCACGTGCACCATTCGACGCTGCAGTCTCGTCTGACGCAACTGCAGATCGCTTTGGGCTACAGCTTGGACTCCCCGGGTCGGGCTCGGCTCAATGTGGGGCTGGCCCTGGTTCGCGCCGTTCGTAACGGAACAATTCCGTGAGGGGTGCCGGCGCAGGGGGTGTCGAACAGGCCTAGCTGGTGAGACCCACAGCACGAGCCAGGAAGGCGTGCCTGGTGTCATTCGAGAGCTGGGAAAGCGCGGCGTACGGCGCGACATAGTCGAAGCCGTGCCAGGCTCCCGGCCAGAGATGAAATTCGACCAGCACCCCCGACGAGGCAAGACGGTCTGCAAACGCAATGACCTCACCCCTGTAGATGTCAGCTTGGCCGACGTCGATGTACGTAGTGGGGAGGCCGGTCAGGTTCACGGCGCGAGCCGGTACCGCGTAATCCGGCGCACTTGGCCCGCCGGCCGAGCCGCCCAGCAAGGCGCTCCAGCCCGTCGCGTTGGACACATGGCCCCAGGGCAGGTCTTCGGTCTCCGCCAGCTCCTGACCGATGGAGGTGCGATCGTCGAGCATCGGGCACTGCAGAATCTGGTTGCTGATAGCCGGCCCGCCCCTATCGCGGGCAAGAAGAGCGGTCGCAGCCGCGAGCCCCCCGCCGGCACTGGCGCCCTGTGTGATGATGCGACTCAGGTCGATGCCGAGTTCGGCCGCGTGTTTCGAGATCCACACCAGGGCTGAGTAGCAATCCTCAAGCCCCGCCGGAAACGGATGTTCGGGGGCGAGCCTGTACTCGACCGAGATGCCCACCAGATCGAGTTCGACCACGCTCTGCGACAGGGAATCCGCCCGCATCAACACGTCTCCCGCAATCGTGGCCCCGCCGTGAATGTTGTAAAGACACGGGCGAGGACGCCGTGAACCCCCGACTTTGCGCAGGATCAATATCCTGATGTCGGGAGATCCGTGCGCCCCAGGTATAGAACGGATCTCCGCCTCGACGGTGCCAGAAGCGGTGAGCTCGGCAAGCGTGGGCTGTCGAGCGTGAATCGCTTCCCTGTACGGGCCTATGGTGTCTGGCGTGACGGTTGCGCGCAGACCGGGCGGATAGAAGTCGAGGATCGCGCGCAATTCCGGATCAAGGGGGTGAGCGAGGGGCCTCGCCTCGTTGTTACCCACTTCATTTTGAACCACGGAGAGCCTTCTTCGTCATGCAGTAGAGATCATTCTGGATTTTAGCCGCTGGGGAATCTACCGCCGAACGGCGGAAACTTCGGCCCCACAAGCAGCGGGGTGGCGGTTCCCGCCCACGGCCGACGCCGAGCAGCATGAGTCCATGACGAATTCGACCTCTGTGCAACTCGCTTCGATCCGTGTGATCACTGATGACCTGCCGGCCCTCGTGCGCTTCTATGAGGTGCTGACGGGAGCGACTCCGCAGTACCTGACTGAAGACTTCGTGGAGCTCGTGACCCCCTCGGCCACGTTCGCCCTCAGCACCCCGGAGCGAGTCGCCTTCATCACTGAGAACACTCCGCGTGCGGGCGCCAACAACACCGCCATTGTGGAGTTTCTCGTGGGTGACGTCGAGGCGCTCTACGGCACATTGCTGGCAGAGTTCGGCGACGAACTCGATGTCGTCCAGGAGCCGACCACGATGCCGTGGGGAAACCGATCTGTGTTGATTCGTGACCCGGAGGGATCGCTGATCAACCTGTACGCGCCGGTGACGCCTGACGGCGTGAAGCTGCAGCAGAACCGCACGCCGAAGATGCTTCCCGACGCCGACTGAGCACTCGTGTCGCGGTGGGCTGGAACTCCGACGTGTCGGTGCCGCGTGGATACACTCCAGTGCCGGTCGGCCGACGAAATCAGGGGCGCTATTCTGCGGGGTGAATTCGTTCCCCTGCAGCGTCTCATCGAGAGCGACCTGAGCGAGCGTTTCGGCGCATCCCGTTCGGCCGTGCGCATCGCCCTGCAGGAGCTGGTGTCGCAGGGGCTCGTCGAGTTCCAGCCCAACAAGGGCGCCCGGGTGCGCAGCATCTCGGTCGACGAGGCCATCGAGATCACCGAGGTGCGCGTCGTGCTCGAGGGAATGGAGGCGTCGCTCGCCGCCGAACGCATCACCGACCACGAGGCAGCAGAACTGTCGGTGATCGGCGAGCGAATGCGTTCGGCTGTCGAGGCCGGCGAACTCGTGGTCTACAGCGACCTGAACGTTGCACTTCACGCGAGCATCCGATCCGCTGCCCGGCATGAGACATCGGCGCGGCTGTTGCGTGAGCTGCGCAACCAGACGGCGCGCCACCAGTCTTCGCTCGCCCTGGTTCCAGGTCGCCCGGCCCAGTCACTGCCGCAGCACGAAGCCGTCATCGCCGCCGTGGTCGCGCGCGACCCGCGAGGCGCAGAAGACGCCATGAAGGCTCATCTGCGCAGCGTCATCGACGCCCTGCGCACTCTGTCTTCACCCGGTTCGGCTACGAGGTGAGCGCAACTGAGGCCGGCCGCCATCGGCAACGACGCAGGGTGTCGTCGACCGGTCAGATGGATGCGCCACCCGCGATCGACAGCTCTGCAGCCCAGATGGTGTTCGACAGCAACGTTGCGATAGTCATCGGGCCGACCCCGCCCGGAACCGGTGTGACCCAGCCGGCGACCTCGGCGACCTCGGGCAGCACATCGCCGACCAGGCCGTTCTCGGTTCGATGGATACCGACATCGATGACGGCAGCCCCCGGTTTCACGTGCCCAGCGCCGATGAGCCCGGGAATACCTGCCGCGGCCACCAGAATGTCGGCTCGCGAGGTGACCGAACGCAGATCTCTCGTCTGAGAATGGGAGATCGTCACGGTAGCGCCGCGGCGCAGTAGCAACTCTGCTGCGGGATGCCCGACCAGTTCCGAGCGCCCGACCACTACTGCGTTCGTGCCTGCGATGTCGATGCCGGCGAAGTCGAGCATCTCGATGATGCCGCTCGGGGTACAGGGCCGCAGCCCCACGGTACCGCGCGCCAACCGCCCCTGACTCAGCGTAGTGAGGCCGTCGACGTCTTTCGTGGGCGGAATGCATTCGATGAGAGCCGAACGGTCGAGTCCGTCGGGCAGGGGGAGCTGCAGCAGAATGCCGGCGACTGTATCGTCGGCGGCGAGCTCGACGATCGTCCGCTCGACGTCGCGCTCCGATGCCGTCGCCTCGAGATGCCGGTGAAAATCGACGAACCCTGCTTCGGCGGCGGCCGTGCGCTTGTTGCGCACGTAGACCTCGCTGGCCGGGTCGCCTCCGACGAGGATTGTTGCCAGGCCGGGAGCGAACCCGTTCACGCGAACGAACTCCCTGACGCGTTCGGCCGTCTTGTCTCGGCTCGCTCGAGCCACGACTCTGCCGTCGATCACAATGGCGCTCACGTCGGTGAGTCTCCGATCTCCGTCTCGGACTCAGCCATCGGACTCAGCGAGGTGACCGGATGGTGGTGCGGTGGGGGCGCCGTGTGTGTGGAAGGTGGAGATGGTCTGCATGCCCCAGGCCTGGCCCTTCTTGCGTTCTTC